>JBLIZK010000255.1:0-6326 GCA_048859825.1 Paludibacter sp. | reverse complement strand
GCACGCACTATTCTGGCAGGTCCGTTAGTGGCTGCCGCTGCTGCTATCACAGGAAAAATAACAGATCCACGTAATTAATATCGAAAAGTAAAAATGGAAAAATTTGTAACATTGACATCAACAGTGGTGCCACTCCCTATTGAAAACGTGGACACCGACCAAATTATACCTGCACGTTTTTTGAAAGCAACTAACAAGGATGGTTTTGGCGACAATTTATTTGCAGACTGGCGCTACAATAAAGATGGTAGCCCAAAAGCCGATTTCGTTTTAAACAACCCAGTTTATTCAGGTTCAGTTTTAGTTGCCGGAAAAAATTTCGGCTCAGGTTCAAGTCGCGAACATGCAGCATGGGCTGTAGCCGGATACGGCTTTAAAGTGGTTGTATCAAGCTTTTTTGCTGATATTTTCAGAAACAATGCTTTAAATAATGGCGTATTACCTGTAGTTATTTCACCGGAATTCTTATCCGGAATTTTTGCAGCGGTAAACGAGAATCCGGCTGCAACAGTTACAGTGGATTTGGAAAATCAAACTATTGTAAATAACTCAAACGGACAAACAGAATCGTTTGAAATTAACGCCTATAAAAAAGAATGCCTGCTTAACGGTTTAGATGATATCGATTATTTGTTGAGCAAAAAAGATCTAATTATCGCATTCGAAGGAACAAGATAATTTATTGCCAATATGCCAATTGCAAGCCAGTAGGCATATTGGCATAAAAGTATATTGACTAATTAGCACATTGTACAAAAAATTATGGTAGAAATAATGGACACCACGCTCCGCGATGGTGAACAAACCTCAGGAGTAGCCTTTAGTACGCACGAAAAGTTAAGTATTGCCCGTCTTTTGCTTGAAGAACTGGGGGTAGACCGTATCGAAATTGCATCAGCCAGAGTTTCGGATGGTGAATTTGCCAGCGTACAAAAAATTGCACAATGGGCAAAACAGCATGGCCATTTACACAAAATTGAAGTACTGGGTTTTGTTGACGGATTTACTTCGCTCAACTGGATACAGGATGCTGGTTGTAAAGTGATAAATCTACTAACAAAAGGCTCACTTAAACATTGTACTTACCAATTAAAGAAAACGCCTGAAGAACATGTTTCAGATATAAAAAAAGTAATAGATAAAGCTACTGAAATGGGTATTTCAGTGAATATCTATCTCGAAGACTGGTCCAATGGTATGCGTGAATCCGAAGATTATGTGAACTATATGATTGACAATCTGCGGTACACTTCCATCGTTCGGTTTATGTTACCGGACACTTTGGGTATTTTAAATCCAACTGAAACGTATCAGTTTTGCAAAAAAATGATCGATCGTTATCCAGAATTACACTTCGATTTTCATGCACATAACGACTATGATCTTGCGGTTGCAAATGTGTATGAAGCCGTAAAAGCCGGAGTAAAGGGAGTACATACCACCATTAACGGATTGGGCGAGAGAGCCGGAAATGCGCCAATGTCGAGCATCTTAGCTGTTCTTCACGATCATCTGAATGTAAAAACAAACCTGAATGAAGAAACAATAAACTCAATAAGTAAAGTTGTTGAAACCTATTCAGGCATACGTATCCCCAACAACAAGCCTGTAATTGGCGAAAGCGTTTTCACACAGGTTGCCGGAGTACATGCCGATGGCGACAACAAGAAAAACCTGTATTACAACGACTTACTACCTGAACGTTTTGGCAGACTTCGTCAATACGCATTGGGAAAAACATCGGGCAAGGCCAATATTCTGAAAAACCTACAGCAATTAGGCATTGAGCTTGATGATGAGGTAATGGCCAAAGTTACCAAACGTGTTATTGAGCTTGGCGACAGAAAAGAACTTGTATCGTTAGATGAACTTCCGTACATCGTATCAGATGTATTGAAAAACGATCAGGACAATGCAAATATCAAAATCCTGAATTATTCTCTTTCATTATCAATGGATTTACGTCCAATGGCTTCGGTAAAGGTCGAAATAAATGGTGACGTATACGAACAGTCAGCATCTGGCGATGGTCAATACAATGCAGTTTCGAAAGCATTGTATAAAATATACAAAAAGCTAAACAAACCTACACCAGAATTACTTGACTACCAGGTAGTAATACCACCCGGTGGACAAACCGATGCAATTGTACAGACAATAATTACATGGAAATTTAATTCGAAAATTTTTAAAACAAGAGGTTTAGATGGCGACCAAACTGTAGCAGCCATTAAAGCAACTGAAAAAATGATGAACATCATTGAATCAGAAATGCAATAATAATTAACGAGTTAAGAAATAGCTGCTTATTGCAAATAAAGCAACAAAACCAATAATAATAAGTACTTTAAGTGTTTTTTTTCCTGTATTAGCGGGATGAAAATCTTTTAATACAAGTACAGCAACAATGAATAAAAACACTGTTACCGGAATAACCAGGAAGCCCATAATTGTATGATTTAGAATTTATTAGAGGTTATTTAGCTAACACAAAAAAAGATTTTTTACAAATAAATAAAAAAACAACGAAATAATAATATAAAATGGGAAAAAATTTAAAAATTGCAGTTCTACCGGGCGATGGTATCGGTCCCGAAATTATTGAACAAGCTTTAAATGTAACAAAAACGGTATGCGAAAAGTTCGGTCATCAGTTACAATATGAATTTGGAATTGTTGGTGCAACAGCTATCGACAAAGTAGGCGAACCTTACCCACAAGCAACCCACGAGCTTTGTATGAAATCGGATGCCGTTTTGTTTGGTGCTATTGGCGACCCTAAATACGACAATAACCCTAATGCAAAGGTAAGACCAGAACAAGGATTACTTAAAATGCGTAAAGATTTAGGTTTGTATGCCAATATTCGCCCCGTTACTACATTCCCATCATTAATACACAAATCACCTTTACGTGCCGATTTAGTGGAAGGTGCTGATTTTATGTGTATTCGCGAGTTAACAGGCGGTATGTACTTTGGACGCCCACAGGGACGCAGCGAAGATGGAAACACTGCATACGACACCTGCGTTTATACACGTGAAGAAGTAGAACGTATTATGCACCTGGCTTATAAATATGCAGGACAGCGTCGTAAAAAAGTAACCATGGTCGATAAAGCAAACGTAATAGCCACATCAAGATTATGGCGTCAGATTACACAGGAAATTGCCCCACAATATCCTGATATTGAAACAGAATACATGTTTGTGGATAATGCGGCAATGCGTATTATTCAATGGCCAAAAAGTTTTGATGTATTGGTAACAGAGAATCTTTTCGGTGATATTTTAACAGATGAGGCTTCAGTTATTACCGGCTCATTGGGTATGCTTCCATCGGCCTCGGTTGGAATACACACATCGGTATTTGAACCTATTCACGGTTCATACCCACAAGCTGCGGGTAAAAACATAGCCAATCCGCTGGCGACAATACTATCAGCCGCTTTGATGTTTGAATATGCTTTCAATATGATGGAGGAAGGTGCTTTAATTCGCGAAGCAGTAGCTGCAAGTATGGATGCTGCCGTTGTTACCGAAGATATTGCCGATGGCGGTAAGGCCTACTCAACTTCTGAAGTAGGTGAATGGATTACAAAATGGATTGCCAACAAATAATCCCAAACAAACGACAAAAAAAGAGGCTTAAAGCCTCTTTTTTTGTGTCTGATAATATTTAGTCGTTGTAACGAACTATTGTTTGAGCTCTGTCAGGCCCTACCGAAACAATTTTGACAGGCACCATTAATTCCTCTTCCAGAAAGCTCAGATAATTGTTAAACTCTTCTGGAAACTCATCTTCGGTTTGCATCATTGTCATATCTGTTTTCCAACCCGGAAGCTCAACATATACAGGCTCAGCACCATCATTTAAATCAAATGGGAATTCCTCTGTTTCAACATCATCAATACGATATGATACGCAGGCCTTGATGGTTTCGAAAGTATCCATCACATCACTTTTCATCATAATTAACTGGGTAACACCATTAATCATGATAGCATACTTTAAAGCAACCAAGTCTACCCATCCACATCTGCGCGGACGTCCCGTTACTGAACCAAATTCGCGACCGATACGACGCATTTCATCACCCGTTTCGTCGAATAGCTCGGTTGGGAACGGCCCACTTCCCACACGGGTACAATAGGCTTTAAAAATTCCGTAAACTTCGCCTATGTTACGTGGAGCAATACCCAATCCGGTACATGCTCCGGCGCAAATTGTATTTGATGATGTAACAAAAGGGTATGAACCAAAGTCGATGTCGAGCATAGTACCCTGAGCTCCTTCGGCAAGTACTTGTTTTCCCTCTTTTAAGGCATTGTTTATGAAATGTTCACTATCAATCAGGTCAAAACGCTTAATACATTCAATCCCTTCAAACCAGGCTTTTTCAATTTCCTCAAGCTCATATTCAAATTTATATTGATTTAAAATAGCCTTGTGTTTGTCGGTTGCAATTTTATACTTCTCTTCAAAATTATGCAACACATCACCCACTCTCACACCATTACGGCTGATTTTATCGGTATAAGTAGGTCCAATTCCTTTACCTGTTGTACCAATTTTACCGGCACCTTTAGCTGCCTCATAACATGCATCAAGTAAACGGTGTGTAGGCAATATCAGGTGAGCCTTTTTTGAAATTTTCAGTCGTTCTGTAAGTGGATGTCCGGCAGCCTCAAGCGCATCAACCTCAGCTTTGAAAAGAGCAGGATCGAGTACAACACCGTTACCTATTACATTTACTTTGTTTCCCTGAAATACGCCTGAAGGAATTGAGCGTAATACAAACTTTTTACCTTCAAATTCGAGCGTATGACCAGCATTAGGTCCTCCCTGAAAACGGGTTACCAAGTCGTAGGCAGGAGTTAACACGTCTACTACTTTTCCTTTTCCCTCGTCGCCCCACTGGAGGCCCAATAATACATCTGCTTTCATCTATTTTGTTGTTTTCTTTGTTTCAGCATTTATGGAATTTATCTTCTTTTTCGATTTCGGATTGCATTTACTGCAAAGTCCGAATAAGTTCAAAGAATGATAGCCCGGTTCAAAAGTGGTAAAACTCTTCATTTTAATCAGATTTTTTATTTTCAAATCCGAAAATTCTTTAATTGAACCACACTTTGTACAAATTAAATAGTAATGATTTTGTTTGTTAAAATGCTTTTCGTATTTAGAGCTATTACCCGGAAATTGATGTTTTATCAGCAAATTTGCCTGAATCATATGCTCGATAGTATTGTATACAGTTGCTAAACTTACACGATAATCGGTTTTTAAAGCATTGTACAACTGTTCAATTTCAAAAAAACCTTCTGTTTGAAAAACTTTTTTGATAACTGCAAAGCGTTCAGGTGTTTTGCGTAATTTGTTCTTTTCAAGATATTGTGTAAACTGCTCAAAAATAACATCGAGCGAAAAATCCTCTTTCATTATACAATTACATTAAAAAACACCAACATACAAAAGTACAAATTTTTGGCCTATTTTACTTACAGATTTTTCAAAAAATTGAGTTCCTGGTTTACTTTATCAGCAATATACTTTTTTGAATTAACCGTATCCTGCCCCCAACTCAAAAGTTCACTCTCAATCCGGGCTCTCACATTGCTATTAACCCTGCATAAACGCGACAATGCAATTGCTAATGAGGAATAAATATTAAACGAATTATTCGTCGAATCTACAATAGCAGAATTGATTACGGAATTAATATCAGTCTCTGAAAGTGTATTGAAAAGCTTTGTTACCAGCATATACCCACATACTTTACTGTTTTCGGACGTGTCGTTTATCAGGTCAACACAAAGCGATTGAGCAAATGTCGTTTTCGAAAGTAAATAATGACACAGAATATCAATAATCTCCTTAGTAGGTGCGGCTGTCACCAATTGTTTGGCCTTTTGTACGGTTAGCTGCTCAACCGGATATGTCAGCACTGACAGAATAATAGTTTCACGTATACCTTCGAGCCAAAGGCGATCGGCTAATTCAACTGATTTACTTCTGGTTTGAGCCATTTGAGCTAACACCATTAGCTCAACACCATAATTTTGCTTATACTTCAAGCCTTTTTCTGTCATTGAATCGGCTACAATTCCGTTCATCGACAGCATAAGCCGACGTTTGATAGCCTTTATTTCAGACTCAATTTGTTCGTTTATTACAAAAAATCGCTGTTCTTTCATCATACAACACTGTTATTCAATACTTTAAAAATTTTAGTTGTTTTTTAAGTCACAACTATTGCATAAATGCTATTCCTGTACTATCTTTGCAACCGCAAATCACGGTGGTTATAGCTCAGTTGGTTAGAG
>JBLIZK010000254.1:0-2339 GCA_048859825.1 Paludibacter sp. | reverse complement strand
ATAGGGTATTGGTGTATATACATAGGGCGAATCGGGGTAGAGTTGTTTCATTAATGGATTAAGTACTTCAGGTTGACCTCCATAACCTGTTCCCCACCATGGATGTGAGTAAATATATTCATAGCTTAATTGTCGGTAAATTGTTCTTATTTCATCATTTACAAAACCCGTAATGGCATCGTTAAAAAAGTAAAAACCAGCAAGCGATATAAATATGTAAATGATTAATAACAGATTAAAGTACTTCGATTTGGATTTAGAAACATATAAAGTGCCACTAAAAACAATAAATATAAAACCTACCATCCCGATACGACTCTCCATTAATGCTTCTATTACAAAGCATAACAAAACATAAGCACCCAGTTCAATTCGGCTAAACGATGTTTTTAAAGTATTCTCCTGATACAAATAAAAAGCAAGAATAAGCCCGCTACACAGTACCACACTAATATAACTCGGGTGGAAATAACCCGACCATGAATTCACAAAAAAGTAGGCAGAATAGTAGTTGCTGTTAAGCATATCTTTAAACTGTTCTTCCCAGCCAATCATGTTCACCGGGAAATTCAGTTTGTGGGTTGTCCATGTAATAAAATCGGTTTCAAGATAATAATGATTGAAACTCCAATAAATAATCGAAAATGACATATATAACATCATTATGCGAACGAAGACCATCGTAATCCGCAGCAAATTATCTTTTGATAATGAAAAAAGATAAAGTGACAAAGGCAGGATAAAAAAAGGAGTAATTTCAAGTGGAAAACGAAAACCTTCGGCGCTGAATATGGTACCTGCCAGTAAAAAAAAACCGTACCCAATAATGACAGTTGCAATCGTGTATGACCAGTAAATTTTACGCTGATATCCGAAATGTATTACTACTACTGCACTAAAAAACAGCATAGCTACAAATGTTATGTCTTCGTGAAAAATGGAAGTACATAGTAAAATACCAAGCATCAGAGCAACTAAACTATCATAGGCGAAAATATGTGATTTGCTAGTAAATGAATGCCTGAAATGATAAAAAAGTAAAGAAGTGCTACAAATAGCAAATGCTATTCCGAGCAAATGCCGGATGTGAGGTTCGTAATTTATCAATGTTAGGTCGTTGATATTGAGCAGGTAAGTGATGCCTAGTCCAACCGACAAAACAATGATAATTAAGAAAGGGAAATAGTTTTTCATGGCAATTTTTAATGCTGTAAAGATACAATTTTATGACAAATTATTTTATAGTTAAAAAAAGTAAAAATACAGAAAATAGATATTATATCGGATAGTATTTAAGTTAGCCCCGATTAAAAGTTCTCACATGTACAGAACCTTGATCTGACTCAATGTAAGTGCTTCTTCTGTAGTTCAATGGTTTCTGAACGAGTAAGGTCGATTAATGACAATTTTTTAGGCATGGTTTCATCTGCTACTCCATGATGTCTGAGCGCAGGAAATAGAATAAAAGCCAGGTTTACATTGCATATTATTTGATGCTATAAAGACACATTTCCTGATAAGTAATAACTATTTGTATTGATAAAGTTTTGGTAAGTGAAATTATGAATAGACTATTTATATATTTCTTTCAATGCAATAATGTTTGTATTGGTCCGAAACGAAAGCTGAAAATAAAAATTTGTGTAAAGTATTGTGTATTTAAGAGCCGAACAATTTGTAATGAATTTTAAATATGTAATTCTGAAAAGCGTCAAAAAAAACATAAATATTAATGAAATGAACAATCAGAGTTGACATTTAGGTGTTATTTTTTCGTAAAACTGTTGTACTTTTGAATCGCAAAATAGTGTGTTGTTTTAGGTAAGCTATTAATAATTAATAAAATAAGACGTTTTTAGGTCGGAAATAATTCAAAAATTCATTCAGTATTTATATTCAATGTCAATAAATTCACGTTTAAAAAAATTATTTGCAGAAATTATTGCGGGATTTATCCCATTTAAAATGGCACGGAACAGGTGGCGCGGAATTCTGCGTTTTGGGCTTTTTAAAGCTGCTATATTAACAGTGCGGATGAAGTACACAAAAACAACGCCTCAGTATTACCTGGCCGTTTGTGCAATTGCAAAAAACGAAGGCCCATATTTTGAAGAGTGGATTAGCTGGCACCAAAACCAGGGCGTTGAAAAGTTTTATATTTATGACAACGAAAGTACTGATAATACCCGGGAGCTATTGGAACCATATGTTAAGTCAGGGCTTGTTGAATATATTTACTTTCCGGGGCAGCGACAACAGCTAATTGCTTACGATCATTGTTTAGCAAAACATAGGCTGGATGCCCGCTGGATAGCCGCAATTGACCTTGATGAATTTAT
>JBLIZK010000253.1:0-4320 GCA_048859825.1 Paludibacter sp. | reverse complement strand
CTGACTGTATGTGTTACATTTTCAGCAAGAGCTTCAATAACTGGTTGACCTTCAAGGTCAATACGTTTGATTTTAACACCATGATTTTCAGGTGCCGGATTGAATGTTAGTTCAATTTGTAAACCGGTGTGTAATCCCTTCCCTGTAAGTGAAAAAGACTCTTTAATAGTTTTTTGATTCGACATCTCTTGTTTTGTCAATTTTATATCGCGAAACTCTTCTGACCTTTCAGAAAAATCTATTTTTTATTTCCTTCTAATTCCGCTACTCTCTGTTTCAATTCGTAAACAACCCGTTGCAAATCAGGTAAGTTTTTAGAAACAGCTGCTGAGCGTTTAAAATTACCCGCCTGAATAGCCGGATAACCCATTAGCATTTGTCCGGGTTGCTTTACTGTATTGGCAATGCCAGACTGTGCTCCTATTAACGTATTATCAGCAATTTGAATATGTCCGGCAATTCCTACCTGCCCTGCAAACATGCAATTCTTACCCACTTTTGTGGAACCTGATATTCCGGTTTGTGAGGCAATAACTGTATTCTGCCCTATTTCAACATTATGTGCAATTTGAATTAAATTATCAAGCTTAACACCTCTGCGAATTATTGTACTACCAAGTGTCGCACGGTCAATAGCAGTATTTGCACCAATCTCCACATCATCCTCCAAAACGACATTACCAGTTTGAGGAATTTTCTGATAAACCCCATCAACTGTAGGAGCAAAACCAAATCCATCAGCACCAATGCACACCCCGGAGTGTAACACACAATTATTCCCTATTACACAGTCTTTATAGATGTTTACGCCAGAATAAATAATTACATCATTTCCAATTCTAACACCTTCTTCAATAGATGTGTTGGCATAAATCTGCACGTTATCGCCAATTTTAACTCCATCGGCAATAAATACGAACGGTGCAATGTATGCATTGGCACCCACCGTAGCAGTTTCAGACACATATGCCTGAGCTGAAATACCTGTTCGTTTGCTTTTTGTCTGTTCAACCAAAGTCATCAGTTTAGCCAACGATTCGTATGCATTTTCAACTCTTATTAAAGTAGCAGAAATAGCATGCTCTGCCTCAAAACTATTGTTTACGAGTATTATACTTGCCTTACTTTCGTAAATATAGTTATTGTATTTCGCATTTGCCAGAAAACTTAATGTCCCGGGCAAACCTTCTTCAATTTTCGAAAAACCCGATACTTTAACAGATTCATCTCCATCTACCGTTCCTTTCAGAAAATCAGCAATTTGTTGAGCGGAAAACTCCATAGAAAAATTTTTGGGTGCAAAGGTACAAAACAAATTTCAATTACACATAAATTGCCATCATTTCAGCAACATAATTGTAATATCAAATATACAATAAGTACCTTTACATATTAAATATCAAAACTTTAGTTTACACAACATATCACTTGAAACAAATCAAATTTTGTAATAACAGAAAAAATGTTTTTGCACCTTTTTCGTTAGCACATCTAAATTCAGCATATCCGACACTTCTGTCACATCTTTTACTGTTCCATCTTTAAATAAGATATTGATTTGTTCATCGTTTACCGAATAAGTATCTGTAGTAACCATCTCATCGCCCAGAAAATAGTTTGCATCCTCTTCAGTAAAATTGAAATGCTCAACATACTCACTTAACTTTTTCTTATACAATAACATATCTGTTTTTTGCTGACCAATCTCAACTTTAAATAAACGTCGGTTAGTAAAATCGCGACAAAGTACAGACAACACTTTATCAGGATGCGATGCCCACACTTTAATGGCACAAATTACATCTGAATCGTCCAGTTGTACAAAAAAGTCGAGTGGACTATCCGCCACTTTAAACGTTGAAGAATCATTTTTGTTATATAAAAAATAATGCAATGCAGGTGATGCAAATAAGTCCTCACCTCTGTGAGCCAAATACTTTGCCCTGTTTAAGATATTCACAAGCATTTTTTCGGCAGCAACAGATGTTTTATGTAAATACACCTGCCAATACATAAGCCTGCGCGCTACTAAAAATTTTTCGATGGAATAAATACCTTTTGCATCTACTACCAACGAATCGTTGTAAACGTTTAACATTTTAATAATCCGTGCTGCACCGATAACTCCTTCACTTACACCGGAAAAAAAACTATCACGGCTTAAATAATCAAGTCTGTCCATATCTAACTGACCCGAAACCAATTGATGCAAACATTTTTTAGGATATGTATTTGTAAAAATCTGTATAGCCAGGTCCAGTTTACCTTCGAATTCTGCATTTAATCGGTGCATAAGCATCAGCGATATTTCTTCGTGCCCAACCCCCTGCACCAAACTGTTTTCCAGTGCATGCGAAAAAGGTCCATGACCAATATCGTGTAACAATATACATGCTCTTACTGCTTCGGCTTCCTGCTCAGAAATTTCGTAGGAATGCTGCCTCAGCTGCGCAATTGCTTCGCCCATCAAATACATCGCGCCGATTGAATGCTGCATGCGGGTATGTTGAGCACCCGGATAAACAAACGAGGATAATCCCAGCTGCTTAATTCGGTGCAATCGTTGTAAGTACGGATGTTGTATAAGGTCATATAAGAATTCACTCGGAATACTTATAAATCCAAAAACAGGATCGTTTATAATTTTTAGCTTATTTAGCTTTGTCATACATTACAAATTTTTCAGTATAAGCAAAAGCCACTCCCAGCATTTTCGGGTTGAGCTAATGCTTAATCTCTCGTCGGGCGAATGAACTCCATACATTTGCGGTCCGATAGACACCATATCTAATACAGGATACTTTTTAAGAAACAATCCGCACTCTAACCCTGCATGTATAGCTCTTACTTCCGGTTCTGCCTGAAACAGATTCTTATATGAATCAATTGAAACCTGTAGAATTTCCGACTTTAAATTAGGTTTCCACCCCGGGTAGCCTTCGCCATGACTTACAGCGGCACCAGCCAGTGCAAAAACCGACTCTATCTGACTCGCCAGCGCAACCTTAGCCGGCTCAGATGAACTACGCTGGCTCGTGGTGACAATAATCTGATTTGAATCGTTCATTTTAACCGAAGCAAGATTTGTTGATGTCTCCACTAATCCGGGCATATCCATACTCATTGCCACTACACCATGCTGACACGCATTTAACGCGTGAAATAATTTATCAGAAAATTCTTTTTTCAGCATTTTTTCGGGAATAACCTCTGATTCAAGTGTGATTTTCAATCCGGGCTCTGTAGCAGCAAACTCCATTTCCACATCGTGAATGAAGTGGTTTAATTCAACCCTTACAAATTCTTTTTTAGAATAGGGCACCAAAACCAGAGCATTTGCCTCTCTGGGAATGGCATTTCGCAGATTTCCGCCATCAATAGTACTCAGTCTGAGCTCTGTATGAGATAATATTTTACAAAGGTATCTTGCCAATAATTTATTAGCATTAGCGAGTCCTTTGTTGATGTCATCGCCTGAGTGTCCACCCTTCAGCCCTGACACACGCACCCTGAAAGCAAAATAACCATCGGACACATTTTCAGTTGAATAATCGAAAACTGCAGTGCTATCAATTCCACCGGCACATCCGATAAATATAACTCCATCGTCCTCCGAATCGAGATTAATGAGCGTTTTAGCACTTATAAAGTCTGTTCCTAATGCGAATGCTCCCGTAAGTCCGGTTTCCTCATCAACCGTAAACAAACATTCAAGCTCAGGATGCTGCAATGTATTATCCGACAAAATAGCCAGCATAAAGGCCATACCAATACCATTATCACCGCCCAGTGTAGTACCTTTTGCTTTCACAAAATCGCCGTCAACATAAGCCGCTATTGGCTCCGAGTAGAAATCGAACGACACATCAGCATTTTTTTCGCACACCATATCCATATGAGCCTGCAACACTACAGGTTTTGCATTTTCCTTCCCTACTGAAGCAGGTTTAACGATAAGCACATTACCTGTATCATCCTTTTTATGTGATAGATTGTTTTCACGGGCAAAATTTAACAAATAGTCGATCATTCGCTGTTCGTGCTTTGACGGACGTGGTATTTGAGAGATTTCATGGAAAAAAGCCCAAACATTGG
The DNA here is from genome assembly GCA_048859825.1 of Paludibacter sp. Taxonomy (GTDB): domain Bacteria; phylum Bacteroidota; class Bacteroidia; order Bacteroidales; family Paludibacteraceae; genus Paludibacter. Next base: position 225 of record JBLIZK010000253.1, on the reverse strand, counting down.
CAGGATATAACGAGGATATTTCGTTCATGTAAAAATTTTAGTTTTAAACATGCAAATATACATAAATAATGAGCTAAAAAGAAAGTCTGCCCACTTAAAATTGGACAGACTTTCTGTTATTTATTATCTATTTCAATTATTTAAAGATAGCTTTCCGTTCAATATCCGAAATCATTTTAGCGGATTGTTGTACATTGTTTGAACCATATTTATATGTAAAATCAT
>JBLIZK010000252.1:0-5049 GCA_048859825.1 Paludibacter sp. | reverse complement strand
GCTTTTCGCTCGGTTTCAACTCCATGGATTTTGGAATTGAGTCGGCCGGAGGTTATCAGGCTGATGTGTCGTCGCTGAAACCCGGTTTCTCGGTAGGCATTGTAAGCGATTTGCTGATTAACCGTTACCTGAATTTGCGTTTTACTCCCACATTGCATTTTGCTGAACGCGAAATTTCATTTCAGAATAATGCTTTGCCGGCTACAACAATTTCGTCTATTCCGATGAGTTTGCCCTTGTATCTGAAGTTTAGTTCTGAACGTCATAACAATATAAGACCCTATTTGCTTGCAGGTGGTGGAGTTTACTTTGATTTGGGGCGGAATAATGAAAAAGCAGTTTTGCTGCGCAGTTTCGACCCTTTTGTAGAGTTTGGAGTGGGATGCGATATGTATCTGGGCTTTTTTAAGCTGGCTCCTGAGCTTAAATTCGCAATTGGGTTTAACAATATGCTAACTCCTTTGAGCGACAGGGATATAAGTAACATGTCCGACGAAGATAAAAAATATGCTGTGGCGCTCTCAAAATTAACGTCAAGGTTAATTACCCTGACGTTCAATTTTGAATAGCATTATTTGCTTTCTAGCTCATTTATTATCGCTTTAATCTTTTCGTTCCAGTTTGAGTGCAGGCTGTTGTAATAAGATTTAACCAGTTTGGAGTTGTTTTTGCCCGAAGGGTGGTTGCAGCGTTTGCAAAATTCGCTACCCAATTCGGCAATTTTTACAATTTGTGAATCAACGGATGCTTCGTTTTTGTTTCCCGAAATTAATTGTCTGATACAAACTTCGGTTATTAATTCGTTACAAACAAAATGAATGGTCTTTTTTAGTTTTCTGCGGCTTGCCATAGCTGTATTTTTTATTAGTTAATGGGGAATTGTATCTGCAAAAATAGTGTATTCAGAATGACTTCTTGCAATTAATGCTTCTTTTTTACCTATTTTTGTGCTCTATCTTTTAGTATTTAAACAGAATGCATCTAAATATTCGTCCTATATTTCTGTTGTTGGCAATAATTGCTGCACTCGTTATGGCTTGTACCGATGAGGTATTTACATCAGATCCATCCAAAAAGTTAAGTTTTTCTACCGATACGCTCACTTTCGATACCGTTTTCACGACTATGGGTACAACCACCCAAAAATTAATGGTATATAATCGGAATAACAGAGCCCTGCGTATTAATCGTATTGGTTTAGCTGCCGGTCAAAATTCCTCATTTCGGTTAAATGTGGATGGCATGCGTAATGATGAAAACGAATTTTTTGACGTTGAGATAGCCGCTAAGGACAGTATGTTTATTTTTGTGGAAGCTACTGTCAATCCTACGGCAGATAACAGTCCTTTTCTGGTGTTGGATTCGCTGGTGTGCGAATTAAATGGCAATAAACAACATGTGTTGCTCGAGGCATTTGGTCAGAATTTTAATTTATTAAAAAATACGCACATTACCTCCGACTCGACATTGTTACCCGATAAACCCTATTTGGTTATGGGAAATTTAACTGTGGATTCGGCGGTAACACTAAGTATTGCTGCAGGATGCAAAATCTATTTTCATAACAATGCAAATCTGGTTGTTTATGGAAATTTAGCGAGTCTCGGTACATTCACATCACCCGTTGAAATGCGTGGTTCGCGGCTCGACGAAGTGCGTTTTACTACACCGGTGCCGTATAATTATGTAGCTGGTCAGTGGGGAGGTGTTTACTTGTTGTCCGATAAAGGTTCACATTTGTTTCGGAATACAATAATTACAAGTGCTTATGTCGGGCTATATTCTCCCAACGAAAACCGGTTCTCGTTACCTGAGATACAGGTTGAAAATTGCAGGATACATAATTTTGTGTACTATGGAATTGTTGCACAAAATACAAACCTGACAGTGTTAAACTCCGAAATTTCAAACACCGGAAGTTATACCGTCTTTCTCAGTGGAGGTCATCATGTATTTCACCAATCAACCATTGCTAATCATTACGCCAACAATAGTTATGCGCCCACATCGCGCGATAAAACTCCGGCCGTTTTTATAATGGAGATGCAACGTATTGCTTCCATGACAACCGAATTTGTGAATTGCCTTGTTTCAGGTTCAATCGATAATGAATTGGCCATTGCCAGCAAATACATGTCGGATTACGATGGGGTGTTTTCATATTCCTATATTAAACGCAAAAATCCGTATTCGTTATCGCAATTTCAAAACATACGCTGGTACAAGGCCGGCGATGAATTATTTGTTCAAAGCGTGTTTAATTCAGATAGTAAAAACTATTTCAGTTTTGTTCCTGATTCTCTGTCGCCAGCCCGAAACATGGCCGAGCCGGCAATGGCTTCGCGTTACCCTACCGACCTTAATGGCAACAATCGCTTTGCCGACGGAAATCCCGACGTTGGTTGTTATGAGTGGATTTCAAAATACTAAGTCAGGAAATGTATTATTTTGTTATCACTAAAATTTGTTCTATCTTTGTTGCGAAATAATAAAACGTTTAATAGTAGGTAAGTATGCTTTTTAAAAACGATATTACGCCCGAGTTTGCCAATGAATTGTTGAACGATGGCGATAAAGTGTTGAAATTTGTGGCTGATATTAAATGGCAAAATGGCTTTGTTTGTCGTAGTTGTGGCCATACCAACTATTGTGATGGTAAAACACCTTATGCCCGCAGATGTACGCGTTGTAAAAAGGAAGAGTCGGCTACTGCAAATACGATATTTCACAACATAAAGTTTCCCATTAACAAGGCCTTTTACATTGCATATAATGTATGCGTATTGGGCAATGAGTTTTCTTCGTACAATTATTCTGACCAGTTGGGTTTAAACCAAATGACATGCTGGAAGTTCCGCAAACGCATACAGGATTGCATGCTGCATACTGGTGCAACATCCGATAAGAGTGTTAAAATTCAAACTATTTTATTGTCGGAATACCGATAGTTAATTGAATACAGTTTTCATAATTTGCTTCCTGAGCAGAAACATCTTTTCTTTCTTTTTCTTTGGTATTAACAAGAAATGTATAATTGACCAACTGCAACGTGCCTGTTTATACCAATAAAAGCCGATTTTCCCTGTCAGTAAAAATAAAGGTATCATCAACAATATATAAGCGGTGCTTATTTGGTAAAATAAGCAGATAAAATATGCTTGTAGTAAATGGTATATTGGAAAAATAATCATTCCCAGCGCCATCTGAATCGAACTATAAAATCCTCTGAACTCCACACGAAGCATTTTTCGGATAAGTACCGGTAATTGAAAGGGGATGAAATTCAGCAGTATTCCTGTTAAGCCCAAGGGGGCAGTTATTGTTAATAATAATGTTCGTAATGTGTTGATTGCATGTTTTTTATGTTCTTTGTTTAAATTCGTTGCCCGTAATCTTCTTTTGCGCAGCTTTTTCAGTAAATTATAAGAATCTGCTGATAAAGCATCCAAAGGTTCAGTTCCCAGAGTTGTTTTTTTGTTGAGAAGAATGCTTAGTTTTTTTCTGTTCAGATAGGCCGATACAATATCTTTTTTTTGAATGAAAAATGCTGGATCGCTGTAATCGGCTATTTCAAGCGTACGTACTATCGCGTTATAATATTTCAATGTGTCTATATGCAACATTTGCTCTTCTAACCTTACCCGAAGCACTTCTTTTAAATCATTGGTAGCGGCTACCGGGTTCTCAGAAAACAGCGTACTATAATCGCGCACATTTATAGGTTCACCAATGTTGATAATTACATGTTTGCCAAATTTTTCGATATCTCCAAAATCAATTCCCACGGGTAAAATTTTGAGAGGATTATTTTTTGGATTATTTTGCTCTACGGCAAATGCAATTCTGAATATTCCCTTAGCAAGCGGCCTCAGGCGGTGTTCAATTTCCTGATTGCCTTCAGGCATAATACAAAGTACCTGATTTTGCGCCAAAAGATCAACGCATTCTTCAAATACCTCATTGTTTTTGGTAAGGTTCTCGAAACCATCGCGAATGCGAAATGCCGGCATTATTTTAGCAAATCGCATTAGTTTGGCTATTAGTTTGTTGTGAAATAAGTCTGAGCGGGCCAGAAATGAAGTGGTTTTCCCCTTAGGTGTAATTAAAGCGGCTACTAAAGCATCCATTAAAGCATTCCGATGATTGGGAGCTATAATAAAACCGCTGTCGTTCGGGATATTTTCTTTTCCGCGTATAATTATTTTTCCATAAAACATGCGAAAAGCAAACAACATGTATGCCTTTGCGAGGCTGTAGAGTAGCGTTTTTTTGTAAATGGAGGTCATAATTGAATTGTTTTGTTCAGGTGAAGTCTCTATCCGAATAGCCGGTTAAGAAGTCCGCCTTTTTTTCGGGGCATTTCTATTTGATATGCACTGGCAAGCGGCTTAAGCGGATTTCCACTGGCAATCATTTGGTATATTACACCCCAGTCAGGCAATCCTCCCAGATTTCTGTCGTCAATAAACAAATCAGCTTTTAATTTGCGTGGCTGGCGATCGCCCTGTTTTTCCTCGGGATAATTATTGTTTACTGCAAAAAATTCCAGGCCACGCACCCGGCAGTATTCTACTGCTTCATCCAGCTCTTTCCCTTCGCGCACTGTCCACAAAATCAGGCATGCCTGAAAATCCTGTTGAATTTTTAGTAATGTATCTATAGCGAACGGAATATCTTTTCCAATTCGGGGGTATTCATGTGTCACTATTGTTCCGTCAAAATCTACAGCAATGGTAAGCATAATGTCAATCGTTTAAATTATTGTCAGATAAGTTTAATTCAGTCATTATTTTTGATTCGGATGGTTTGCAAAAGAAGAGTGCTATTGCCGCAATACCTGCACTGAAAATCATTGACTGCGAACTCATTATATAATAAAATATTACGCCTAATACAAGTGCCAGACCGATAATTGCGATACGGTAGGTACCATATTTTCTGTAATTGCTCAAACGTAGTTCCTGATCGTCAAGACTGGCCCAAACTTTGGTTTTCTTGTTGAAAAAAGCCAGGGTCAATGGAATATTTCCAATAATCAGAATAATCAGT
>JBLIZK010000251.1:0-2080 GCA_048859825.1 Paludibacter sp. | reverse complement strand
CAAACCGGATAATTTGCGTCTTTCACTGCTTCCAGAATTATTTCGCGGATGGATTGCATCATTTGAGGGTCTTCGTCGCAGTCGCTAAACTGACCTACAACAAGCCCGTTTATTTTATCAAGCGCGCCTGACAAACGCATGTTATGCATCATGCGGTCAATATGGTACGGGCGTTCGTCAATTTCCTCAATAAACAGGATGTTTCCTTCGTATGGCAAGTCAAATGCAGTACCTACCATACCTGCCAAAACCGAAAGATTACCCCCGATTATTTTTCCTGTTGCAGTCCCGTTTCTGTTATCGGCAACCGATTTTATTGAGTATTCAGGCAGATTTCCTTCGAGCAGGCTTTTCAGCCTGCTTACAGGTTCATAATTACCGTCAAGTTCGGTCAGGTGTTTGGCCATAATAGCGTGTACCGATGCAATTCCCTTTTGGGTAATGGCGTTGTGAAGAATGGTAATATCGCTGAATCCGATTAACCATTTAGGTCGGTTGCAAAATGAAGTAAAGTCAATTTTATCAATAATCTGGGCTACACCATATCCGCCCCGGCTGCAAAGTACAGCCTTAACGTTCGGGTCGTCAAACGCCTTTTGCAAATCGTCAATACGCTGTTCTTTTGTGCCGCCGAAACGACCGTATTCCGAACGCGCAAACTGACCTTCAGTAGCATTGTAGCCCCACCCCGAAAGCACTTTTTTAGCGCCATCAATATAGGCAGGGTCTATTTTTCCTGAAGGACTTACAATACGAATTTCGTCGCCGGGTTGTAGTGGTGCTGGTAACATAAATATAAATGAATGGCTAGTATTCGAATCGTCCGAATTCGCTCTCAATTAGCAGTTCTGTTTTGTCCGATGCTTCACAGCGACCCACAATCCGGGCATCGATACCAAACGATTCGGATATAGCAATTACCTGTGCTGCATACTCTTCGGGCAAATACACTTCCAGTCGGTGACCCATATTGAATACTTTGTACATTTCCTTCCAATCAGTACCCGATTCTTTCTGAATCAGTTTAAACAGTGGCGGAACCGGAAACATATTGTCTTTCACTACTTTCAGATTTTCTACAAAATGCAAAATCTTGGTTTGTGCACCTCCCGAGCAATGCACCATGCCATGAATTTTCCCGTGCAGGTCTGTCAGTAATTTTTTAACTACAGGCGCATAAGTGCGGGTAGGAGATAGTACTAATTTCCCGGCATCTATATCCAGGCCTTCAACCGCATCGGTCAGTTTACACGAGCCTGAGTAAGCCAAATCCTGTGGTATGTCGGCATTGTAGCTTTCAGGATATTTTACAGCCAGATAATTGGCAAATACATCGTGTCGAGCCGATGTCAGTCCGTTGCTACCCATACCACCGTTGTATTCTTTCTCGTAGGTAGCCTGTCCGCTCGACGATAAACCAACGATTACATCGCCCGGGCGAATATTGGCATTGTCAATCACATCCGAACGTTTCATGCGGCAGGTTACCGTACTGTCGACAATTATCGTGCGCACAAGGTCACCTACGTCGGCTGTTTCGCCACCAGTCGGGTAAATATTCACACCCATGTCGGCCAGTTCATTCACCAGCTCGTTGGTGCCGTTAATTATGGCCGAAATCACTTCGCCCGGAATCACATTTTTGTTACGTCCTATTGTCGACGACAGAAGAATATTATCCGTAGCGCCCACACAAAGCAGGTCGTCAATGTTCATTATCAGCGCGTCCTGCGCAATACCTTTCCACACCGAAACATCGCCGGTTTCCTTCCAGTACACATAGGCCAGCGACGATTTTGTACCCGCCCCATCGGCATGCATAATGTTGCAATACTCGGGGTCGTTCCCCAAAAAGTCAGGAATAATCTTGCAAAAAGCCTTCGGAAAAAGCCCTTTATCGATATTCTTGATGGCATTGTGCACATCTTCTTTCGAGGCCGAAACGCCTCTGAGGTTGTAACGTTGATCGCTCATTTTAGTTTTATAATTGACTGCCTGTCAGGCATTTATTTCTATTTTTCTTTACTGTAAACTATTCACTGTAAACTCTTTACTTCTTTTGGGCGCGTCCCTCCTGCCG
>JBLIZK010000250.1:0-2416 GCA_048859825.1 Paludibacter sp. | reverse complement strand
AGTGAAATTCGTAAATCTTCATTCGTAGTTAAAATATTACCATTCTTTGTTTAATATTTTTATTTGTTGTTTATACATTAAGCGATTTACGTACAGCTTCTACCTTGGCATTAGCGGCAGCGTCGGCGGTATCGTATTCTTTGCGTGTTTTCATTTCGCCACGTACCTCTATGTAGAACTTGATTTTGGGTTCTGTTCCTGAAGGACGTACAGATATTTTTGTGCCATCGGCTGTAAAGTATTGCAATACATTGGATGTGGCTGGCATATCGAGTACGGTTTCCGCGCCGGTTGTTACGTTTTTCTGTTTCAGGGTTTTGTAGTCCTTAATAAGTACTATGGGCGAGCCGGCGATTTCTTTTGGCGGGTTGCTGCGGAAGTCGCTCATAATCTGTGCAATTTCTTCGGCGCCCGATTTGCCCTTGCGCACTACCGAGATACCTTTTTCCTTGCCATAACCGTATTCCAGGTAGATGTCCTGCAAAAGTTCGAACATGGTTTTGCCATTGTCTTTCGCCCAGGCCGCAATTTCGGCCATCAGTGTACAGCTCGAAACAGCATCTTTGTCGCGCACAAAAGTTTCGGGAAGGAAGCCGTAGCTTTCTTCACCACCACCAATATATTCTTTCAGGCCTTCGTTTTCGCGCATTACGGCAGCTATCCACTTAAAACCGGTAAAGCAGTCGTAACATTCTATACCATTTTTATCAGCAATGTCTTTAATGATTTCGGTAGTTACAATGGTTTTAACCACGTATTCGTTGCCTTTAATTTTACCCAGCTCTTTCCAGCGTGTAATCAGGTAATATACGAAGATAAGGGCAGTTTGATTGCCATTCACCAATATCCATTCGCCTTTGTCGTTTTTTACGGCAATACCCATACGGTCGGCATCGGGGTCCGAGGCCATTACAATGTCGGCATCGGTAGCAATGGCTTTTTTAACAGCCATGTCCAGTGCAGCAGGCTCTTCGGGGTTAGGCGATACTACTGTTGGGAAATTACCGCTGATTACATTCTGCTCGGGTACGTCAATTATATTGGTAAAACCATAGGCTTTAAGTGCGCGTGGAATAAGTGTTACGCCTGTTCCGTGAATTGGTGTATAAACTATTTTCAGGTCTTTGTTGCGCTCAATGGCTTCGGGCGATAGTGAAATGGATTTAACTGCTTCGAGGTAGGGTGCATCAATGTCTTCGCCTACAATTTGTATCAGAGCCGGATTTCCTTCGAATTTAATATCGTCCACATTGGTGATTTTCATAACCTCAGTAATTACATTCTCATCGTGTGGGGCTATCATTTGTGCACCATCGTTCCAGTAGGCTTTGTAACCATTGTACTCCTTTGGATTGTGCGAAGCGGTTAATATAATTCCGCTCTGACAGCCCAGGCGACGAATGGCAAATGAGATTTCGGGTGTAGGGCGGAGGTCTTCAAAAAGATAGACTTTGATGCCATTGGCCGAAAAAATATTGGCAGACACTTCGGCAAACAAGCGGCTATTGTTGCGACAATCGTGGCCGATTACAACGCTGATTTGAGGGATGTCGGTAAACTGAGCTTTCAGGTAATTGCTTAAGCCTTGTGTAGCTGCTCCAACTGTGTAAATATTCATACGGTTAGTACCGGCACCCATTATGCCACGTAAACCACCGGTTCCAAACTCCAAATCACGATAAAACGATTCAATTAACTCTGTTTTGTCGTCGGCATCCATCATTCTGCGGATTTCTGACTTAGTTTCCTCATTATAATTGCCATCAAGCCATAATTGTGCTTTGGCAATAACTTCTTTTAATAATGCATCCATCTGAAAAAAAGTTTTAGTATGTTTTTTTGATGTGTAATTCTATTTGAAATGCTAAGATACTGCATTTTTCGGAAAATCTTATTCCGAGAATTGATATTTGTATTTAATTCAACGATATTGAAGCTCCATTTATTATGAATAATTCAACATGATTATAAGTAACCTTTTTTATATACAATAGTCCGAGAATAGTAGATCTCAACAAATGTGGATAGCACCAAAGGTATAATTACCGCATAAATTCCAGGTAATAAGATGTAACCCGGAATTAGAAAAAAAACAAACGATACCAATGAAATAGCTTGGTTCATTGTAATGTAGTAATTGAGTTTATTGGGTATGAAAATATGATAAATATAAGCTCCAACAATTAACCAGGCAAGGAGTGTAAAACTCATTAGTATAGCTATCGGATAGGCATCCAGCATATTTTGTCCGCCTAGCAGGTATATTGCCGGGTAGCCCAGTATGGTAATGCCTGCAACTGTAAATAATCCAGTAAACCATTCATATCGAACTATACGCCTTATATTTTCGGAAGTAGGGCTTTTACGGAGTTTCGGGAAAATAGATATGTTTATATTGGACAACATCATACGTGGT
>JBLIZK010000249.1:0-3672 GCA_048859825.1 Paludibacter sp. | reverse complement strand
CCCGGGCCTGATTCGCCGTTTCGGATTCGATACGTTTCTTCAATCTCGTAAACGAAAATTTTACCATCACCTTGTTCGCCGGTGCTGGCCGACGATAAAATTGCCTTGATGGTTTTTTCCAGATTGACATCGCGTACCACTATTGAAATCATGCGGCGTTGAATGTATCCTGATTTGAAAACTTGTCCGCGAACAATCTGTTCTTCGGTAGATTTACCAAGTCCGGTTATGTCCCAATAGGAGAACCAGTCAATTTCTGCATCGTACAATGCTTGTTTCACATCTTCGAATTTTGATTTTCGAATAACTGCTTCAATTTTTTTCATTTTGAAAGTAGTTGTTTTTTATATTTGCTTTATTGTTTCTTTTTGTAAACTAATTCTTACGAATGTGATGTGATTTCGCTAAATCACATGTTAAAATGTCAGTGTTTTTTGTTTAATGTGCAAAATTACTCTTTATTTTTAAATTTGCAAGAAAAATGACATTGAATTGAAATAAAATTAGTAATTGTGATTGTAAAAAGTGCTATTACATGATGTATCTGACAAAAAATAAAGCAGACCAATTCATCCCGAATTAGTCTGCCCTGAAACAATAAAACTAAAAAACACACGATATAAATCAGCTTCAGTAAAAAACCGAAGCTGATTTCTTTTATTTTTTATGTATTAGTCGAAGTTTGTGTAGGCTGTTTCACCGTGTTGACTTTCGTCAAGACCGATGCTTTCTTCTTTCGTTGTTACACGTACACCAACTAACCAATCAGTAATTTTGAACAATATCATTGTACCAATACCTGAGTAAAGTATAGTTACTCCAACAGCTAATGCCTGAGTTCCTAATTGTGCTGCGCTTCCGCTGTATGCCGACTGAATAGCCGGAGTTGCTAATATACCGGTGAGTAAAGCGCCTACAATACCACCAATACCATGTACTCCAAATGCATCAAGCGAATCGTCGTAGCCAAGTTTCGATTTTACAACTGCTACCATTAAGAAACAAACAACTGCTGAAATCAAGCCGATTAATAATGCGCCGCCTACGCCAACAAAACCTGCAGCTGGTGTGATAGCTACTAAGCCGGCTACTGCTCCTGTACTGATACCAACTACGGTTGGTTTTTTGTCGAAAATCCACTCAATTAGTGCCCAAGCCAGTGCAGCGGCTGCTGTCGCGATGTGTGTTACAAGGAAAGCGTTTGCTGCTAAACCGTCGGCTGCTAATCCGCTACCAGCGTTGAATCCAAACCATCCTACCCAAAGCATTGCGGCTCCCATGGCTACATAAGTAATGTTGTGAGGTGGTAATGCGTGGTTTTTGTAGTCGCGACGTTTACCAAGCATAAGAGCTGTAACCAATGCGGCAATACCAGCATTTACGTGTACAACAGTACCACCGGCAAAGTCTAATGCACCCATTGCAAATAACCAACCATCGCCTGACCATACCCAGTGTGCTACCGGATTGTAAATAAGGATAGCCCAAAGAACTGTAAACAAAACAAAACCTTTGAATTTGATGCGTTCAGCGAATGCACCAATAATAAGTGCCGGAGTAATTATAGCAAACATGCCCTGGAATGCTACGAAAACCAAGTGAGGAATTGTTCCTATTGAACCTCCATCGGCTGTTGCCTGTGAATGTGAAATAAAATATGGGCTTAAATCACTTACGTTAATTCCGTTAAGAAACGCCCAGTCGAATCCACCAAAATAGGGTTTTAACCATTCAATTGAACTTGAACCAAAAGCGTTGCTATATCCAAAAGCTACCCACTCAATGCTGATAATGGCTACAATAATGAATACCTGCATAAATACGCTAAGAACATTTTTGCGTCGTACCAAACCACCGTAGAACAATGCCAGTCCGGGGATTGACATGAAAAGAACCAATGCAGTAGCAACAATCATCCATGCTGTGTCGCCTGAGTCGAGTACCGGTGTAACAGCCGGTGCCGTTTGCGCCATCAAAGTGCTACCAAAACCTAATAGTGCGCTAAGTGCTAATATATATTTTTTCATCTTTTATCTCTTTATAAATTAGTTTTTTATGCTTTTATGCTTCTTTGTTGTAAAGTGCGTCCGGACCCGATTCGCCGTTACGTATGCGGTAGGTTTCTTCGATATCATATACAAAGATTTTGCCGTCGCCCGGTTCGCCGGTTTTTGCTGAACCTAAAATTGCACTAATGGTTTTCTCCAAATTAATATCACGAACTACAATTGAAATCATTCTGCGCTGTATGTATCCTGATTTAAATACTTGTCCACGTACTACCTGATCTTCTGTTGATTTTCCAAGTCCGGTAATGTCCCAGTACGAAAACCAGTCGATTCCGGCATCGTAAAGCGCTTGCTTTACCTCTTCAAATTTTGATTTGCGGATTACTGCTTCAATTTTTTTCATCTTGATGTATTTTAAATAATTTTATACTCAGTCTAATTTGTATAATCGCAGAGCCGAAGCTCTACGATTTTTTTAATGTTTTGTTTGATTACAGTGTAATGCCTGCTACAAGGAAGAATTGTTCAGTCTTTGGGTTTAAAATTACACTGGCTTTCAATGGAATAGAGAAAGTTTCTGTAATTTTAATTTCTTTAGTGGTTGATGCGCCTATATTACACACCGCAAACTTTGTATCAGGGGTGTGCCAGCCATCACCAGCTCCAACAAATAGGCTTAATTTTGGGAAAGCGTAACCAATTTCAAAGTATGTATCACCACCAGCTGAAATGGCATCGTTAAAGATGTAATTTCCAGATAAAGAAAGACCTCCAATGGTATATCCTAAATTACCTTCAAATGCATGAGATTTGCCAAAATACGAAGACCCGGTGTAGTAATAGTCAGTTACTCCGACACTTAAGCCAAATCCAAATACATATTTTGCATATAAGTCAGCTTCCTGTACAAATGTTCCGGAGATTTCAGCAAGAGAAGCTGAGCCCCATGCGCCAATAGAAAAACCACCTGCAGTGAAATCTAAAGTTGGTTGTACTGAAGCGCCTGCTGCTTGTGTACCACGCCATACATATGCATTTACGATGTCGGCTGATGCTTTGAACTCTTGTGCTTTAACGCTACTTGCTGCAAATAATGCAATCATTGCTACTGCGAAAATTTTTACTGTTTTCATAAGTTTTTTAATTTTAGAATTGTTACTATTGTTTTTGATGTTTTTTTGAGTTTTGTGTAGCAAAAAGATTGAAAATGTTTTTGTATCGTGTCAATGTGTTTTTGTTACAATGCAAAAGTAGACAAAATGTTACATAATGACCAAATAATTTGACTCACTAATAGCTAATTTCTTTTCACAATTACATAATGATACTTAAATAGCATTTTAGATATTAAAGTGAAACTAAAATGGCAATTATTGTGATAAAATGAATTATAGTAAAACATGAAAAGTCATAAAGATTTGTAATTGGGTTAAAATGCGATATTATGAAAGCAAAAAAGGGATGCAAATGTTTAATTTGCATCCCTTTTTTGTAAATAGATGTTATTTTGTTATTTCTTTACTTGTTTTGTTATTCCCTTAATTTGTTCAATAATTCGTTGAGCAAAAAGATTCGCTTCGTCTTCGGTTTTAGCTTCGGAATAAATACGAATGATCGGTTCCGTATTCGATTTGCGTAAATGCACCCATCCGGTTGGGAAATC
>JBLIZK010000248.1:0-7876 GCA_048859825.1 Paludibacter sp. | reverse complement strand
AATAAAGTTGTATAAATTTCATGTGGGATTTGGTATGACCACATTTCAAACCGGATTATCGGCTTATCAATTCAGTATTGCAACTGCTCTGAACGATTTTGGATTGTAAGTAAAATTCACATTAAATGAGATGAAAAAAATTATTGTGGCAATAGATGGCTACTCCTCGTGTGGCAAAAGCACCATGGCAAAAGAACTTGCCCGCGAAACCAATTATGTGTATGTTGACACCGGAGCAATGTACAGAGCCGTTTCACTGTATTGTATCAGGGAGGGTTTCCTTTCAGATAACCATATTGATGAAGCTGCCATTATCAACCATCTCAACCAAATCGACCTCTGTTTTAAAACAAATACCGATGGTCGCTCCGAAATTTACCTCAACAACGAAAATGTAGAATCGGCCATACGTACCCTGGAGGTTGCCAATGGAGCGAGCCGCGTAAGCACAATAGGTGCTGTACGTAAAGCCCTTGTAAAACAACAGCAGCAAATGGGCAAAGACAAGGGCATAGTTATGGATGGCAGAGATATAGGTACGGTAGTATTTCCGGAAGCTGAGCTAAAAATTTTCTTAACGGCTTCGCCCGAAATACGTGCCCAACGCCGAATGGACGAAATGCAGGCAAAAGGACAGACCGTAGAATTCAACGAAGTTCTTGCCAATGTTATTGAACGCGACGAACGCGACGTGAACAGAGCCGAAAGTCCGCTACGCAAAGCCGATGATGCCATTGAAATTGACAACTCACAACTTTCGCCCGCCGAACAACGGGATTTACTACGAACATTATTTCAGCAAAAAGTGTTAGACTGAAGATTTAACCCTTTTACATTTTGCCATAGCACCACTACATTGAGGTAATGCCACACTACGATACCCCGATTGTAGCCCGGAGTTATGTGAACTTACTAAATACCAGATAAAAGTGACACCAAATATTGAAATAGATAAAAAGTCGGGGTTTTGTTTTGGCGTGGTAAATGCCATTCAGAAAGCCGAGGAAGAACTGGCTAAAGGCGAAGTACTATACTGCCTTGGCGACATTGTACACAATGGACAGGAAGTAGAAAGACTCACCAAAATGGGTCTTCAGACCATTACGCACCAGGAATTTGAACAACTACATGATGTAAAAGTACTGCTCAGAGCCCACGGCGAACCACCCGGCACCTACGAAATTGCCCGAAAAAACAATATCACTTTAATTGATGCATCGTGCCCGGTAGTGTTAAAATTACAAAGTCGTATAAAAAACTCGTATGAAAACCGACCAACCCCCGACACACAAATAGTAATTTACGGACATCATGGCCATGCCGAAGTAAACGGACTTGTGGGTCAGATAAATGGCGAAGCCATCGTTATAGAAGATGAAACAGAACTTGACAAAGTGGATTTCAGCAAAAACATTCGCCTGTTTTCACAAACCACTAAATCTCTTTCGGGTTTTAATCAGCTGGTTGAAACAGTACAAAAAAGCCTGAAAAACGATGCAATTCTCGAGTTTTCAGATACAATTTGCCGTCAGGTTGCCAATAGAATCCCAAATATTACTACCTTTGCACAACAAAATGATATCATTATTTTTGTAAGTGGCAAAAAGAGTTCGAACGGAAAAGTACTTTACGAACACGCGAAGTCGGTAAACCCGAACTCCTATATTGTTTCAGAACCTGCAGAAGTAGAAAGTCTGAACATCGATCTGTCAAAAAAAATCGGGATTTGCGGAGCTACATCAACCCCACGCTGGTTAATGGAGGCTGTAATGGAGAAATTAACAAGCATGGCTGAGAAGCTTTAATTGCATTTACACATCTGTTAAGCCCTTGTTTACCGCTATTCCACACACGATACATCAACGAATTTTTTAAGTTAGCATTATGGAAATGGATTGGAAAAACATCGGTTTTGGTTACATAAAAACGGACTTTAATATCCGTTGTAACTATGCAGACGGTAAATGGGGTGAGCTCGAAGTACATACCGACGAGTATATTTCGTTGCACATGGCAGCTACCGCTTTACACTACGGACAAGAGTCGTTCGAAGGGTTAAAAGCATTTAAAGGAAAAGATGGTAAAATTCGAATTTTCCGTATGCGCGACAATGCACTCCGGATGCAGGACTCAAGCGATGGCACTCTGATGGCCCGTGTACCTTTGGAAATATTTGAAGAAGCGGTACTGAAAGCCGTGAAATTAAACGAGCGTTTTGTACCTCCCTATGAGTCGGGCGCGTCGTTATACATTCGCCCAGTACTTTTTGGTTCGGGCGCACAGGTTGGCGTAAAGCCAGCAAAAGAATATATGTTTATTGTATTCGTATCGCCGGTAGGCCCCTACTTTAAAGGTGGTTTCCAAACTACACCTTTTGTTATTATGCGCGAATACGACCGTTCGGCGCCATTAGGCATGGGTAAATACAAGGTGGGTGGTAACTATGCAGCCAGTCTGGTAGCAGGTAAACGTGCGGCTGAACTGGGCTATTCCAACGTTTTTTATCTGGATGCCCGCGAGAAAAAATACATTGACGAGTGCGGAGCTGCTAACTTTTTTGGCATGAAAAACAATACCTATATCACGCCTAAATCTCAATCAATATTACCATCTATTACCAATAAAAGTCTGATGGTATTGGCTAATGAAATCGGATTGACTGTTGAAGAACGTCAGGTACCTGTGGAAGAACTCAGCACTTTTGAAGAAGCCGGGGCTTGTGGAACAGCAGCTGTAATTAGTCCTATCGAACGCATTGACGATTATGACGAAAAAATTACCTACCAGTTTAGTAAGGACGGACAACCGGGCCCGGTATGTACGCAGCTATACAATAAACTGCGTGCCATACAATATGGCGACGAACCAGATACACACGGATGGATAACGGTAGTTGAATAAAACAAACACATTAAAGCAATCATTTATACGATTGCTTTTTTTATTCCTCACAAAACTGCTGAAAAACATCTAGTTTACTATATAATAAACACTTTTAATGCTTTATATTTACAGCATTATTAACAAAATATTTTCCAATACACCATTCCCTCATTTTATGAATACACAAAATCACGAAAAATTCAAATTTGAATATAAAATCACTCTGATGTACTTAGTATTCGGGGTACTTTGGATATTATTTTCTGACAAAGTGCTGGAATGGTTTATTTCCGATCATCATATACGAGGACATTATCAAACCTATAAAGGTACCTTCTATGTAGCAGTAACTGCCATTTTTCTTTTTACATTTCTGAAAAAGCACATGCAGAAAATCAGAAAAGCCGAATCCAATATCAAACAATTAAACGAAGATCTGGAACAAAAAGTAGCCCACAGAACCCTGGAGCTAAACGAAACCAATAATAAGCTCAAAGAGATAAACGCTACAAAGGATAAATTCTTTTCAATTATTGCGCACGATTTACGCAATCCTTTCAATGTAATACTGGGCTACTCACAACTATTGGCATTGAATGTGAGCAATATGAATACCGAGCTTATACAGAAAAACGTAAACAACATTCAGAAATCAGCTCAATGTGCTTTTGATTTGTTACAGAATTTACTAGAGTGGGCACGGAGCCAAACGGGAAAAATTGCCTTTCACCCCGAAGAAACTTCGGTCCAACAATTAATCCTTACCGCATTTGAAGCTACAAAATTGGCCGCTCAAAACAAACAAATTGATATTGATGTGAACTTTGAAGCCGACAAGTTAGTATTTGCCGATAAAAATTTGATTAACACCGTTTTACGAAATCTTATTTCGAACGCTATAAAATTCACACAAAAAAACGGTCAAATAACGATTCGCACCAGTTCTGATAGCGAGAATGTGATGATATCAGTCATTGATAATGGTCGTGGAATACTAAAAGAACACATCGACCTGCTGTTTAATATTAACGAGAAAATAAGCCACCCCGGCACTGAAAATGAACCCGGCACAGGTTTGGGGCTGATCCTTTGTAAAGAATTTATAGAAAAGAACGGAGGCGAAATTAAAATTGAAAGTGAACCGGGAAAAGGGTCTGTTTTCTCTTTCACTTTAGCTTGTTCAGAAAAAATATAACCGACTAAGGGCTGCTCTTTTTATTAACGCTTTTGATTTTAAAATCTAAATTATCTCTAAATCATATTTGGATAACAAACCGGCCAGATTTTGATACGAAAAAACAGCCTTCTTTAATTGATTTGTTTCGGGGTCAATTGTAAAATTAAAGGCAGTAGAAAAATTGGCTTTTTGCAGTTGGGTGTAACTAAAAGCAGCGCCAGCTAAATCGCAATGATCAAAAACGGCCTCATATAGAATGGTTTCCGTAAAATCCACCTCCTGTAACTGGCAATTACGAAACAACGTTTTCTTCATCCGCATCTGATAAAATGTGGAATGATTCAGGGTGCAACCTCTAAAACCAACACGAAACAGATTGGGATTACAATATTCAAACTTCACACCCAATATTTTGCAGTTATTGAAACTCACATCATTGAGCTGAGTTTCCACCAGATTTACCATGCTCAGGTTGCAATCATCAAACAAACAGTCGGTAAAATTAATCCGCCCTAAATCAACGCCATTAAAATTGCAATTACTAAAAAAGCAGTTCTCATAATTTCCGGCAGGCAAGGGTAATTTTGTGTAATCCTGCTTTTCGTACTTTTGGTCATCGAAGTATGGCATAATTTTTTTTTTTTAATCGGATACAAATTTAATGGTTAGTAAGCACATAAATAATACATTTGCAAATTATAAATAAAACACCATTCTTACAGTTTAAATATCTTTCAGAACCAGCATGACTGATAACAACATGCCAATTATTCAATTATCGTCGATTGACTTAAAATTTCAGACCGATTATATATTCAATCAGTTTAACCTGACTGTACGTGAGGGACAAAACACATGTATAACCGGAGCATCGGGGCGGGGAAAATCGTCGCTACTAAAAATGCTGCAAGCCTATCTTTTACCTCAGGGAGGCAACATTCATGTATGCGGTATAAATCTGACACCCGAAACTGCATCGGCCGTACGTGCTCAAATGGCATATGTCCCACAAAACATTCATTTGCCTGTAAAATGCGGAAGCGAATTGTTACACATGTTAAACGCACACAGCAGAGCTGAAAAAGCAGCAGAATATCTGTCGCAACTTGGGCTGGAGCCTGAAATAATGGAGCGCTCGTTCGACGAAATGAGCGGCGGACAAAAGCAACGCATTGTTATTGCGGTATGCATGTCGCTTGAACGAAAACTATTATTGCTCGACGAACCAACAGCATCGCTCGATGAGGCATCCATTGCACGGCTTATACATTGTGTGGCAAAACTTAAAAATACAACTGTGATTTCTGCTTCGCACAACGAACAGTGGATAGCAGCAACACAAAATCTAATTCAGCTATGAAAGGAAGTACTGATATTGCATTATGGAGCCTCATACTTGGCTTTGCCGGCATGCTTATACCTTTTTATATCTTTTACAAATACAAGGTTAAGTTGATAAAAGATATGTTTATCTCATTATTGCGCATGGTGCTGCAGTTATTACTTGTGGCTGTTTATCTCGAATGGATTTTCCAACTTAACAATGCATGGATTAACACTCTTTGGGTAATAATAATGATTCTGGTAGGTGCTGGTACAATTATCGGACGCATTGGGCTAAACCGGCGGACTTTTTTTATCCCTTTGTCAGTTGCCGGATTTATTTCTACTTTTATTATCGATGCATTTTTTATTGGTACAGTTGTTCGGCCCGACTATCTCTTTGACGCAATGTACTTTGTCCCTATTACCGGTATGGTGCTGGGTAACTCCATGAATCATACAATAGTGGGGTTATCCACATTTTTCGGGAGCCTTAAACAAAAGCGGGAGCTCTATTACTTTTTACTTACAAACGGAGGAAGCCGGAAACAGGCATTACTTCCGTTTATCAACGAAGCACTGGTAAAAGGACTTAACCCAATGCTTGCATCTATGTCGGTGATGGGATTGATATCGTTACCCGGAATGATGACTGGACAAATACTCGGTGGTGCATCGCCGGCTATAGCCATTAAATACCAAATAATGATAATGTTGGCAATTTTCGTAGGCTGTACCATTACACTGATACTTAGTATACTTTTTTCAATACGCCGTATGTTTGATGCCTATGGTAATCTGAAAGAATTAATCGTAAAATAAAAACAATCCTATGAACGAAGTATTCACATTTGCGCTACTGGCGTTTACCTCCTTCTTTACGCTTATCAATCCTTTGGGAACGATGCCTGTATTTATGTCGATGACGGCCGACTTAACCGACGACGAGCGCAATCGAACTGCCAAAAAAGCTTCTGTCGTATCGCTTTTTACCATTATTGCCTTTGCACTGACAGGGCAGTTATTATTCAAATTCTTTGGTATATCGGTAGATAGTTTTCGTATAGTAGGCGGTGTGATATTCTTCATAATGGGCATGGATATGCTTCAGGCACGCCTGGGCCATGTAAAAATAAAAGAAAATGAAGTAAAGAGCTATATTACAGATATTTCGGTTACTCCTCTGGCAATACCGATGATTTGTGGACCGGGAGCCATTACCAATGCCATTGTACTAATGGAAGACGCCAATAGTTGGGCAAAGAAAATGGTACTTTTTCTTTCGATAGCCGTAGTTGTTTTAATTACCTACGTTGTACTATACAGCTCAAGCAAACTACTCAAATTGCTTGGACAAACCGGTATAAATGTTATGATGCGAATTATGGGCTTAATTGTAATGGTGATTGCTGTAGAGTTCTTTTTCAGTGGGTTAAAACCTATTGTGCATACAATGGTGCAACCTTAAAACACCCATTACCGGCATTAAAAATAAAGCATTCCCAAAATTGCCGCAGCCGGGACCCACAAAGGCGACAAAAAAACGAATTCGCTAACTAAAAATAAAACGGTAAGACGCAAATAAAAGCCGAAAAAGCCGGGCGAGTTGCGTGTTTGAAGCACACGTAACCTAAGCTCATCCACAGTAAGTGCATACAACTGGGTTTTTGTGAGTTTTTGCGCTGCTATTCCTGTATCAGTCAATCCTTTTCGGAAACCGCGTACCACCGATGCCGGGCATATCCACCAACCCAAACCAATGGCCCAAAGCGGAAAGATACAAACCGGAAAATAACGCCAAAAACCGGTGGCAATTTCCCACGAAGCGATAAACACTTCGCCACGCCAGCTTGTATCCTGAGCGTTCACTATGTGTTCAATATCGTGAATATGCAACTTATCCCTACGCCATTGCGGGTTGGGCAACCGCAACGAAAACCATCCCAATGGCACCATAAATGTACGCATCTCCCCCCCACCTTCGTCAGGGATATTGTATTGCTTATAAAACTGCCCGAGAGCTTCACGAATTAACATATTGAGAAATGAAAAATAAAAAAAAGAAGGCGAGTTGCCCCGCCTTAAATGTTTTCACAACGGAATAATCCTTATTGTGATTTGCTTCAAAAAATTGTACAGCAAATATATAGCTATTTTATTGTACAACAATGGTTTTTTATATAAATAATTATTTTTAACTTTAACCCCTATTCAACACATTTTAAATTTTTGATATTATGAAAAGAGTTTTAGGGCTGGATTTGGGTACCAATAGTATTGGTTGGGCATTAGTCTCAATGGATGATACCGATAAATTGCAACGAATTGAAGGAATCGGGTCTCGTATTATCCCAATAAGTCAGGATATATTGGGCAAATTTGACAGCGGTAATTCGATATCTCAAACAGCTGAAAGAACCGGATATCGTGGCACCAGACGCTTGCGTGAAAGGCATTTACTTCGTCGGGAGCGCTTACACAGGGTTCTGCATA
>JBLIZK010000247.1:0-2999 GCA_048859825.1 Paludibacter sp. | reverse complement strand
CTCTCGCCCCCTTCCTTCCCTCCACCCTCCCTTTTCCGATCTATCTGAAAATTCTGCTGCTAGTTATAGCTGTGGTATTTGGATTGGCCGTAACAGCTGTCACCGTATTTGATAAATTCAAGCACCTGCTTTACAGCTCAGTAAAAGATGAATTTGCCTTAGGCAATATGCAGGCAAGCAGTAGCTGGTACGGTTTTGAGCCCATTATTGGCTTAATGTTGATTATAACAACTGTTATTTTTGTCGTCCGGATTAAAAACCACAACACATTAAAAACGGTGCACTACCTGCTTGGTGGTTCGTTGATGTTCATTTTTGTAACCATGCTTTTTGTAGTACCACAGGTTGAAAAATACAGTCAGGCAGCGGCCATTGAATTCTACAAAAGCAAGGCCGGCGAAGATTGTTACATATACCCAACTTACAAGAGCTATGCGCATTATTTTTATTCGAATCGTCAGGCCGAAAACAATTGTGCAGTCGACTCGTTACTAAAGCACGGCGATATTAGCAAACCCTGTTACTTTGTGGTGAAAAACACCGTAAAAAAAGTAACAAAATTTGAAACTGAAACTCCCGAAGCAACACTGTTGTATTCAAAAAACGGTTTTTCATTTTACAAACGTGAATCAAACTCTAAATAAGCTCAATCATGATTAATGGCAAGAAAATAATAGTGGTGATGCCGGCATACAATGCCGAAAAAACGCTGGAACAAACTTACAGGGAAATTCCTTTCGACATTGTGGATGAAGTAATTCTTACCGATGATAAAAGCAAAGATCATACTATTGAAAAAGCCCGTGAGTTAGGTATTAAAGAAATCCAGATACACCAGCAGAACAAAGGTTACGGAGGTAATAAGAAAACCTGTTACAACAGAGCATTGGAGCTTGGAGGCGATATAGTAATCATGCTTCACCCTGATTATCAATACACCCCAAAACTGATTCATTCAATATCGTATATCATTGCTAACGATGTATATCCTGTGGTTTGTGCTTCGCGAATTTTAGGTAAAGGAGCTCTTAAAGGGGGAATGCCATTGATTAAATACATTGCCAACCGTGGTTTAACAATGATACAAAACATATTACTTAAACAAAAACTATCGGAATATCATACCGGATACAGAGCATTTTCGGCCGAGGTGTTGAGAAACATCAATTACAATGTAAACTCCGACGACTTCGTATTTGACAATGAAATGCTATCCCAGATATTTTATGCCGGTTACGAAATTGGCGAAGTCACCTGCCCTACCAAGTATTTCGACGATGCGTCGTCAATAAATCTGTATCGGAGTTCAGTATATGGATTGGGGGTGCTTCGAGTCTCGGTGGTACACCGATTGTGTAAATGGGTTTAATGAAATCGAAACTATACAAATGATTCGGAAACTACTCATTGATAAAACAAACAATGTGTTTATCCAGTTATTAAGGTATTTGTTTGCCGGTGGAGTAGCCTTCGGAGTGGACATGTCAATACTCTGGCTTTTAACAGAACATCTGCACATTCATTACCTGATTTCAACAGTTATCAGTTTTTTATTTGGTCTCATTACCAGCTATCTGATAAGTATACTATGGGTTTTTGACGAAAAACGCATACAAAACAGAACAATTGAAATAACAATATTCGGAATAATAGGCGGAGTAGGACTTTTACTCACATCGTTTTTTATGTGGATGTTCACTTCCGTATTGTTAGTCTATTATATCTATTCAAAAATAATTACTACGGCAATCGTATTTATTTGGAATTTTATTGCCAAGAAAAAAATTCTTTTCACTAAAAAATGAAGATAGAATTATGGAAACAAAAACGAAAATAACAGGTTCAAAAGCGCTGATTGAAGCTTTAATACACGAAGGCGTTGACACGATATTCGGTTATCCGGGTGGTGCCATAATGCCCACATTTGATGCTTTGTACGATTATGACAACAAAGTTAATCACATCCTTACACGTCACGAACAGGGTGCTACACATGCAGCTCAGGGATATGCCCGCGTATCGGGCAAAGTAGGCGTATGTTTGGTAACTTCGGGTCCGGCCGCCACCAATGCCATTACCGGCATTGCCGATGCTATGCTCGACAGCACACCCATGGTAGTTATTACCGGACAGGTTGGCGCTGCCTTATTGGGCACCGATGCCTTTCAGGAAATCGACGTAGTTGGTATCACACAACCGATTACCAAATGGGCTTATCAAATACGCAAGGCCGAAGACATTGCATGGTCGGTAGCCCGAGCTTTTTACATAGCACGTAGCGGACGTCCCGGACCGGTAGTACTCGACATTGCCAAAAGTGCACAGGTACAGGAAGTGGAATTTGATTATAAACCATGTAACTTTATTCGTAGTTATATACCTGTACCCGAAGTAAATCCGGTACAAATAGAAGAAGCAGCTAAACTAATCAACGCAGCTAAAAAACCTTTTGCCCTCGTTGGTCAGGGTGTAGTTTTGGGAAGTGCCGAAAACGAATTGAAAGCTTTTCTTGAAAAAGCCGACATTCCGTCAGCATGGACTTTGTTAGGAGCATCGGCTATGTCATCTGACTTTGTTTTGAACAAAGGCTTTTTGGGCATGCATGGCAATGTAGCTCCCAATATGAAAACCAACGAATGCGATGTACTGATTGCTATTGGTATGCGTTTCGACGACCGTGTTACCGGCGACCTGAACACCTATGCCAAACATGCTAAAATCATTCATCTGGATATTGATGCTGCTGAAATAAATAAAAACGTAAAAGTGGATGTACCCGTTATTGGTAATGCCAAAGAAACGCTGGCTGCTATTACAGCACACCTGAATGCGGCAAAACACACCGAATGGATTCAAACTTTCAGTGAATTAGAGACACAGGAGTTTGATAAGGTTATCAAACGCGAAGTTTATCCTGAATCGGGCGAACTAACCATGGGCGAAGTAATAAATAAAATATCAGAAGCTACACAAAATAAGGCTGTGGTTGTAACCGATGT
>JBLIZK010000246.1:0-3723 GCA_048859825.1 Paludibacter sp. | reverse complement strand
AAGGACTTGTTTATTACGAAACACTTGACGGAGAATACCATACGCAGCAGTTCGATTTTGCTATGTTAATACCCGGTTTCGCGGGTGCAGGAATGAAAGCCTTTGATAAAAACAACGAGGATATAACAGCAAAGGTTTTTGCGCCAAATGGTTTTATGAAAGTGGATGCCGACTATAGTACAAAACCTTATGATGAATGGAAAGCATCTGATTGGCCAAGTACTTATCAATCGCCTGCCTATGAAAATATGTATGCTGCTGGTATCGCTTTTGCACCTCCTCATCCGATGTCGAAACCCATGCAAAGTAAAAATGGCACTAATATTTATCCAACACCTCCACGTACGGGGATGCCTTCGGGGGTAATGGGGCGTGTTGTGGCAGAGAATGTTGTAGAGAGAATTAAAACCGGGACTTCAGAACACAAGCACAAAGCCTCAATGGCACGTATGGGTGCTGCCTGTATCGTTTCGGCCGGTTATGGCATAATGGATGGTCAGGCTGCTGTAATGACCGTAAACCCCATTGTGCCTGATTGGGAAAAATATCCGAAATGGGGTAGAAACATCAATGATACTGTGGGCGAGGTAGGACTTGCCGGACACTGGATGAAGTTGTTTATGCATTATATGTTTATTTATAAAGCAAAGGCATTACCATTTTGGTGGATGATACCAGAATAATGTGTTGATGATGATTTGATAATTAAGAATTAAATATTTTACAAATCACTTTTTGTCCTCTTCATATTCCCCCGTTAGGGGGTTAGGGGGCAGATTAAAGAATATAAGTAATATGAAAAAAGAAACAGGAAAAACAGTTCCATACAGCGAAATGTCGTTTGCCACTGAACCAACAAACAATACGAAATTCTGGCGGAGATTTATACCGTTACAAATTATTAAGTTCTTTACATTGAACCTTAAAATTATGCGTATTGTAGTGGGTGGACACTCATAAATCATGTAAAAAAGAGGAGGCTTGTCTGAAATCATTTCGGCAAGCTTCCTTTTTGTGTTGTTTAATATGCAAAATATATAAATGCCAGACTACCGGAAGCAATTAATATCCAAAGCAATATGCCCAGAATGAGTGGTTTAATGCCAACAGACTTAATAGTATCTCTGGATAATACAGCACCAATCATAAACAAGGTAAGTACTAAAAGTTTATGCGAAATATGTACAGTACCAGATGTTAAAACTTCGGGAACAGCCAGATATGTATTTATTACCATGGCAATAATAAACAGGAATATAAACCATGGAATACTCACTTTTTCTCCTTTTGCTTTGAAGTGGAATATTGTAAATATAGATAAAGGAATAATCCATAAAGCTCGCGTAAGTTTCACTGTTGTAGCTACTTTCAAAGCTTCTTCTCCATAAACAGCTCCTGCACCAACTACTGAACTGGTATCATGAATGGCTATAGCTGCCCATAGTCCAAACTGATGCTGTGTTAAGGAAAGCCAATGACCCATTACCGGAAAAATAAATAATGCAATTGCATTGAGTATAAAAATGGTTGCAAGTGAAACCGACATTTCACTTTCGTTGGCCTTTGCAATAGGGCCTACAGCAGCTATGGCACTTCCACCACAAATAGCAGTGCCAGAACCAATCAGATAAGAGGGTACTTTGGCTACTCCTAACCAACGACCAGCAACAATACCGATAAATAGTACTGATATTACTGAAACTATGGTAAAAAGCATACCATCAGCACCTGCTTGCAAGGATTCATTTAGATTCATGCCAAATCCGAGTCCTACAACTGATATTTGCAAAAGATATTTTGACGCAGTTTTATTGAAACGCGGAAATGGATTGCCAGTGGTCAATGCCAATAGTAATCCCATAAATAGTGCTACAGGAGCCGTAACAGCTGGTAAAAAACAGGCCATTGCCATTGCAATATATAGAATGCTACCAGCATTTTTATATTTTTGTGTGGATGTTGTTTTTTCAGTATTCATAAACAATGCTTTAATTTTTATGAATACAAAGTTACACAGGAATTTCTACGCTTTTAAATCGTAGTTAATTATAGTTCATTACTTAAAGTTATAGTGTCTGGCATAGTCCATGAATAAGTCAGATAAACCATCCGATTCTCCATGTAATTGAATAAATTGGAATGAACGAATAATATTTAGATTCTCTAAATCTATAATCTTTAAAGTGTTGTTTCTCAATTCATTAATTATTGAGTGGATGGATAGAAATGCCATACAGGATGAATGAGTTAGATATGACTTAATGCTCTCAGTACTACCTAGTTGCATTTCACATATTAAGTCAGATATTTTTAAGTTATGAGGTTTCAGTGAGTGTGCTATTACCTCTAATGTACCTGAGCCAGGTTCACGCAAAACCATGGGTATTTTTTTTAGTTCTTCTGTATTAATCACTTCAGCAGTAAAATTGTTTTTAACCGATGTTACTAATACAATTTCATCATTCACAAAGTCAGTATATTTAAATGAACTATTTTTTGCTTGTCCTTCAACAATACCAAAATCAATTTCATTGTTTTTAAGAGCATTCTCAATTTGCTCTGTATTACTTATAATCAGACTTATCTGAATTTCGCTGTATCGTTTGTGAAAGTCAGCCAGAATAGGAGGGAGGAGGTATTGTGCGATAGTAGTACTTGCTCCGATACGTAAAATTCCTTTGTGTGTTTCTGTGAATGAGTTCAGTTCGAACTCAAGAGTACTATATATCCCAAAAATTTGATTGCAGTAGTGTAATAATACTCCACCAGCTTTTGTGAGTTTTATTTTGCTTCCGTTTCTTTCAAATAATCGTATTCTAAAGTGATTTTCAATTTCTTGAATATGCTTTGATACAGCCGGTTGTGTGATAAATAACTCTTCGGCTGCTTTCGTAAAATTCAATCGTTTTGCTACAGTATAAAACACTTTTAGTCTGAAATCAAACATACTTTATCTTTTTGTTGATGGCTATCATTAATGCATCAGGAGCTTTACAGGGTTTCCAATCGTTGAGACCAACAAAAGCTAATTCGGTTTCGGCCTCGTTTATCAATTCATTTTGTTCGTTATAAAGCTTATAATCAAACCAAATACGGACTCCTTTTATGGCTTTGAGTCTTGTTTTTACAGTCAATAATTCGTCGTATTGCGTAATTTTTATAAACTTAAAGTTCATTTTAATAACAGGACACATTATTCCAGCGGCCTCTAGTGAACTGTATGGTATGCCAATGCTACGAAACAATTCCCAGCGGGCTGTTTCGTAGTATTTTGCATAATTGGCATGATGCATTGTTCCCATACGGTCGGTGTCGGGGTATTGAACCCTAAACCGATATTCGTGTGCAATCATTCTTCAAATCATTGTAATAGTATTACTTAGTGATTGCAAACGTGGGCGTCAGAGCTTTGATGTTCATCATGAGCAGCACAATTTGCACCACCATCAGTAATTTTTCCAGCTAAGTAATCATTCACCAAAACATCCACATCGCCGCTACAATTACGAATCACTTCGATGTTTTGAGCTTTCAGCACATTCACTGCGCCATTACCAATACCTCCGGCAAGCATAACCTTTACGTTCATTTCAGCCAAATCATATGCAATGTTCGACTTGCAACCACATCCTTTTGGCGACTCAAGTATTTGTTTGTTAGTTACTTTGTTGCTTTCAATAGTATAAATACTGTAAAATTCACAATGACCAAAATGCTGGTCAA
>JBLIZK010000245.1:0-2407 GCA_048859825.1 Paludibacter sp. | reverse complement strand
ATATTTACTTTCCGGGACAGCGAAAACAGTTAATTGCTTATGATCATTGTTTAGAAAAACATCGACTGGATGCCCGCTGGATAGCAGTAATTGACCTGGATGAATTTATAGTACCCCGCAAAGATGCCACATTAAAACAATTTCTGACAAGATTTGAGGCTTATCCGGCTGTGGAGATTAACTGGCTGATTTATGGCAGTGGAGGTGCTGCCGAAAAAGAAGCCGGAAATGTGATGGATAGGTTTAAGTATCATTCACAGCCTAATCATGAGTTAAACAGGCATGTGAAAAGTATCGTTAATCCCCGTCGGGTTTTTGGTTTTATTGGATGCCATGAAGTAGCTCGTATGAACGGGCACACTGTTGATTCACATGCGCAGGTTGTGAAAAAACACTTTCGAGAAAGAGAACCTTTGCAGGATGTAATCTGTATCAACCATTATGCTGTAAAGTCCTATGAAGAGTTTCTGGGGAAAAGAGCACGGGGCAGAGCCCGCACTCTGAAACAACGTAGCTTGAAATACTTTAATAGTTACGATCTAAATGACATCAAAGAAGATACATATTAATACAGATGTTTTAATATTTATTTAATTAAAACATCGTTTTAACTTCAAAAACAGATTTTTACGCATATCTGTGTCAATTTCATCGTTGATTCGCTGTCGTATTTCAGGGTATTTTTCAAGAATTTTTTCCAATACGGTTCGGTTCACGTCATTGTCTTTTTTTCCATTGGTATTAAACAGGCTTATTTCTTTTGGCTTTCCAAGATCGTTAAGCTTATAGTCGCCAAAAGGTACAGGCGCAATTTTTGTACCGTTTGCTACAGCCGCTGCCCATAACCAAATATCGTCTACGGTGGGTGCCATTTTCATAAATAATCCTGAGTCGAGCATTGATACCTGAAGTGCATTGGGTGGATAAAGTACACCCCCTACGCCAGTTTGTAAGTTTGTGAAGCGTGGTTTCATGCTTTTTGTTATATAGCGGTGTTCTTTATACCTTTTCCATTCGCAGTAAGGTGCATCAAGTTTCAGGTGTCTCACGCGATGTCCGATTATTGTCTCTGGATGCTTTTTATGTACTTTAAGCAATTTTTGCAACATATTCCTACCATACATGACATCATCGTCGATGGTTACGATTATGTCATTCGGAAAATCCTTAAGGGCAGGGATGAGCTTGGTGTATGAACGGATGTTTTCTTCGTAAAACCGAACCTCAAATGTTGGGTTCATTGTAAGCTCCTGAAGCATCATCGGGATTTTTTCTTCAGGAAATTGTGATGCAGTAAGGTAAAGCACAACCTTATGAGGGGCAACGGAACCTTCTAATACTGATTTGACAGCCTGAATGGCAAATGGAATTGCTTCAGGAAAGGAAGTTAATGACACAATTACTCGGTTTTTGATAGGTGTTTTTGAATTCATAAGTATGTTTGCTGATGTTTTAAATGAATTTATGTTGTGCTTGTGCGATACTTAGCTTTACATTCCGGTGCGCGATCTTAAAGCCTTTCAGGTTGAGTACCAACTGTTGTTCATAACGGGCTGATATCTCAAACTGAGCCGAGTTGTCGCGTACGTTGAGATTTTTTACATCGCCCTGGCTTATACCCGTTTCCTCAACCAAAAAGTCGGTAAGGCTGGCTTTTGTAAAACCCTGCGAAAGGCCCAGGTTTATTTGCACAGTTACAGGGTGCGTGTGTTTCATTTCGTGAAGCAGGCTTACCTCTATTTCAACAAAGCTGATTTTTAGTTCGTTCTCAATAATTTTCAGTTCGCTGATGTCTTCCGTACGTACCAGGCACACCGAAATACCATTGTTGCCGGCACGTGCTGTACGTCCGCTACGGTGTGTGTAATGCTCTGTTTTTTCGGGCAGATGGTAATGTATAATGTAGTCGAGTTCTTTAATATCAATGCCACGTGCGGCAATGTCGGTGGCTATTAAAAGGTTTATTCTTCCTTTACGCAGTCCGCGCATTACTTTGTCGCGCATTTCCTGATTCAGATTTCCGTGCAGGGCATCTGCTGTAACTTCAAATCCTACCAACTGTTTAGCCAGTCGTTTGGCTGCAGTTTTGGTACGACAAAATAAAATCCCGCGTTCCTGAACATGTTCGTGCAGAAATGCTTTCAGGTAATCCAGTTTTTCACCCTGTTTATATACGATGTATTTGTGCTCAATTTGCGCATTCACGCGCTCATTGGCATTTATTCGGATTTCAATGGCATCTTTCCGTATAAATTCATCAATTATGTGTTTTACATCGGCAGGCATAGTCGCAGTGAATAATAGTTTGGTGCTTTTGTTGTTGCATTGCTGCAATATCTGGTCAATATCCGTTTTAAACCCCATATTTACCATTTCGTCGGCTTCGTCGAGCACAACGAATTGCAGG
>JBLIZK010000244.1:0-9217 GCA_048859825.1 Paludibacter sp. | reverse complement strand
AGTGCTGAAAGCATCTAAGCACGAAGCCATCTTCAAGATTAGATTTCCATTGAGGGTCGTCGAAGACTACGACGTTGATAGGTTACAGGTGTACAACAGAAATGTAGAGCCGAGTAATACTAATTGCCCGATAGCTTTTTTTGTGCCTTATGGTATTACCTTGCGAAACGATAATTTTTCTCTTTCTTTTCAATGTCAAATACTCCTAAAGATATTTAGGTGGTTATAGCATTGGGGTTCCACCTCTTCCCATTCCGAACAGAGAAGTTAAGCCCAATAACGTCGATGGTACTGCATAACTGTGGGAGAGTAGATAGCCGCAGTTTTTAAAAGTCCCTGATTACTTTGGTAGTCAGGGACTTTTTTTGTGCTAAATTTTTAGGTATTCGCTTGTGAATATGTTGGTTATCTGTTTAATTTTTAAATGAAGGAGTGTGATTTGCAGTTGTTATGTAATAGAAATGCTCTATAGCGTTTGTTTAGGTACAAAAAATACCCTTTAAGTGATACTTAAAGGGCATTTTTTGTATTATGAGATTTATAATTCCCAACCTAATGCGCTTGCTCCCAATATAGCAGCATCTGCTTCTTTTAACTCAGAGAACATCAGCTTAATTTTATTTCGCCACAGTGGTAATAAATTAGCATCCATATGCTCACGGACTGGCTGTAGTAATAAATCGCCCGCTTTTGATAGACCACCAAAGATCACAATAGCTTCTGGCGAACTAAAGGCTACAAAATCGGCTAAACTTTGACCTAATATTTTACCTGTAAAAGCAAATATCTCTTTGGCTACCTCATCGTTGTTCATGGCTGCATCGAATACATCTTTAGAAGTGATACTATCAAGAGGTATATTACGTAGAATACTTTCTTTGTTTGTAATGCTTAATATCTCTCTTGCAGAACGTGCTACACCCGTTGCTGAACAATATGTTTCTAGACATCCATGTTTTCCGCAACCACATAGTCGACCGTTTTCGCGAATGGCAGTAACATGGCCTAATTCTCCTGCAAATCCATCGTGTCCATAAACAACTTTCCCGTCGATTATAATGCCACTACCTACACCGGTTCCAAGTGTTATCATTATGAAGTTTTTCATCCCACGAGCAGCACCATAGGTCATTTCGCCAACGGCAGCAGCATTAGCATCGTTAGTTAAAGCAGCCGGGATTCCGAATTTATCAGAAACAAGTTTTGCAAATGGCACTACTCCTTTCCATGGTAAGTTTGGTGCATATTCAATGTTTCCTGTGTAGTAGTTACCGTTAGGAGCCCCAATACCAATTCCTTTAAATTTACTAATACCACCTGCGATATCGATCAGTTTTGATAATTCATCGTATAAATCATTGATGTAAAGGTTTACATCAGAGTGTGTACCTGTTTTAATAGCACTCTTTGAAATTACATTACCACGGGCATCAACTACACCAAATACGGTGTTTGTTCCACCCATATCCATTCCAATTACATAAGGTTTTTGCATTTTAATTAAGTTTAAAGTGAATAAAAAGCCGGCATATTTCTCTCATGCCGACTATTCAATGTATATCATTCTACTGGAATATCTTTATTTACGTTTTTACAGCCTACAAGTGCATACCAAAGAAGGTAAGCCAAACATGCAAACATAACCCAATAGCTATTAATATAGCCAAAATGGTCGGAAAACCATCCCTGAATAAGTGGAACAATACCACCCCCCATAACCATAACCATAAAGATACCCGAACCTGCTGCAGTATATTTCCCTAAGCCCTCTACAGCTAAATTGAAAATACCACCCCACATAATTGAGGTACATAAACCACACAGTACAAATAGCAGAATACTTAATGGTACAGCCACATTTAAACCTGGAATGGTAACTGTAACTGTTGTTGGGATAAATATTGCTAAACCAATAAATATTAAACCAAGAAGCGATACAGTAGTCATCATTGTTTTACTAGAAATTTTTGAACCTAAAAGTCCACCAGCCAATCTACCTGCAAGCATTAATAACCAATAAAAACCGACAATGCTACCTGCTAAAGTTGCATCAATCCCTAAACCAGGGTTTGTTGCTGTTGTTTGAGCAGTCATGTATAAGTTTGCGGTACTTGGGATGCCAATTTCAATACCAACATAAATGAAAATTGCAATTGCTCCAAAAATAAAATGGCGGAATGATAGAGGACTATGAGCGTGTTTCACTTTTCACTCTGTAGCTGATTCTTTGTGTGGTTCTGGAATCTTAACAAATGAAAGCACTACAAATGCTAAAGCAAAAATACCCATAGCAAGGAATAAAGCAGGATTAGCTTTTTCAATTGTACGGCCAGCTTCAGCACCCATAAGATATCCTACAAGCATAGGAGTAATTGTAGCACCTATAGAATTGATTGAACCTCCAAATTGTAGTAATTTATTACCCGAGTTACCACCTCCACCAAGTGTATTTAACATTGGGTTTACAACGGTGTTAAGCATACACATTGAAAATCCGGAAATAAATGCTCCGATTAAATATACCGAAAACATTCCAACCTGACCTGAGAAAAATTGGACAGATACACCTACAAACCCTACTGCGATGGCTAGAAGTGCAGTTACTTTGTAACCCCATTTTTTTAGCATGATACCTGCCGGAATACCCATAAATGCATATGCAAGGAAATTGCCAAGGAAGCCAAGTTGTGATTCAAAATTGGATGCTCCGAATTGTTTAGCTACAATAACACCCATAGGGCTTGGTAAACCCGTTACGAATGCAATCATAAAGAAAAGAGCAAACATCATTGCAATAGGCAATGCGTAATTTTTGTTTTCTGTACTCATTTGATTTTTTTTTTAGATTAATATAGTTTGATATTTGATTTTGAATTATTGTAATTTTTCGGTTACAAATTTAATGATTTTATCAGCGATTAAGAGAGAATGAAAAGGGCTAAAAAGATGTTTTAAAACACTATTTTAGCCCTTATAAATATTATCCTCCTTATTGTATTCTTATTAAAGATTTTTGAATAGAAACTCACTCATACGTGTATACAAATGTCTTCTGGTTTGCTTGCCTGTTATGCTATGATTTTTATCAGTATATACCTGCATCTCAAATTGTTTGTCATTTTCTACCAATTTGTCGATGTATAAAAGCGTGTTTTGATAATGTACATTATCGTCGGCTGTGCCGTGTATAATGAGTAGTTTTCCACTTAGTTTCGAAGCCAGATTAATAGCTGAAGTCATTTTGTACCCGTCGAAGTTTTCCTGAGGTCGTTTCATGAATCGCTCAGTGTAGGCCGTATTATACAATTGCCAATCGGTAACAGGAGCTACTGAAATTCCAGCCTTAAATATGTTTTCGCCAGTACTCATACTCCATAATGTGGTAGAACCACCAAAACTCCAGCCCCAAATTCCGATTCTATTCTTGTCGATAAATGATTGTGATGCCAGGTATTTTGCAGTTTCAACCTGATCGATAGCTTCATATATTCCCAACTTTCCATAGGTGGTTTTGCAAAATTCGGCTCCACGTGCACCGGTACCGCGTCCATCGACACATACAACTACATAACCCTTCGATGCTAAATAATATTCCCACCCAATTTCCCAACGGTCAAGTACCTGTTGTGAGCCCGGGCCGCTGTATTGAATCTGTAGTACAGGATATTTTTTGTTTGGGTCAAATTCTACCGGCTTAAGCATCCACCCGTTCAGTTCATTTTTTTGGGATGTTGTAAATTTGAAGAACGATTTAACTGGTAAATTTAATTTCACAAATTCCGATTTTACGGTTTTATTATCGTCGATATTTCTAACCAAAGTGCCATTTGAGTTACTCAATATATATCGGTTCGGTTCTGTTAAGCTGCTCACATTATCTGTGAAATATGTATAATTCGTATTGAAACTTGCAATATGAGTGCCTTTCCCGTCGCTGAGTTTTGTTTTTTTTCCATTTAAATCTACCGAAAAAATATCGCGCTGCAGGGCAGAAGTTTCCGTTGATTGATAATATAAAAGTTTTTTCGAATCGTTATATCCATAAAAATCAGTCACTTCCCAATTTCCTTTCGTGAGTTGTTTCAGCATTTGACCATTTATGCGGTATTGATAAATGTGTTTATACCCATCGCGCTCACTTAACCAAAAGAAGAAATTGTTGTCTAATGAAAAAGTCATATGGTCGATAATTTCGTAGTTCACATAGCGTGAATCTGTTTCACGTAACAATAATTTACTGGTTGTTGAACGGGGATCGCACATTAAAACATCCAATTGATTTTGATTTCGGTTTAATTTGAAAACTAATAGTTGATCTGACTGTCTTGTCCATCGAATTCTTGGTATATAAATGTCTTCATTGGCATCCGAAATTTTCATTATGCGGGTAGTTTTGTTGAAATCGTCGTACACGCATGCCATTACTTTTGAGTTCTTTTCACCTGCTTTGGGATATTTAAAACGTTCAAAACCAGGGTAAAGGTTTATTCCGGCGTCTTTTTCGGTTGATTTAAAAGTTTGGAATGAAAACTCTGGAACTTCATTTTCAATGAACTTCGTAAAAGCAAGTAGTTTACTATCAGGACTCCATGTGAAGTGACAGGTCGCTTCAAACTCTTCTTCATACACCCAATCGGGGGTGCCATTAATTATTTTTCCCGGTTCACCATCTTTAGTTACAGCTATTTCGGTTCCAAAGTCCAGTTTGTGAATGTACAGGTTATTGTTTTTGGCAAATGCAATATACCGACTGTCGGGCGAGAAGAGAGGTACTTGCTGCGAACCTTCCGAAAGCGGGTAGATTTCTTTTCGTTTAATGTCATATACATAGTAATCGGCTGTGAATGAACGTCGATACCTGTATTTTACAT
The DNA here is from genome assembly GCA_048859825.1 of Paludibacter sp. Classification (GTDB taxonomy): domain Bacteria; phylum Bacteroidota; class Bacteroidia; order Bacteroidales; family Paludibacteraceae; genus Paludibacter. The sequence goes on along the minus strand of JBLIZK010000244.1, from coordinate 4,346 downwards.
TGGTGTATACCAGCATTTTTTGTTCATTAGGACTCAGAATGTACCCGGAAATTGATTTTATCGGACATTTTTTAGCCTGAAAAATGCTAAACAAAGTATCAATACTTGCTCCGGATTTGTAACTGAATTTTACAACTGCATTTGATTGTATTTTTTGAGAATAATGCTCACCATCGTTCATTGATCTGAGAGCTTCAAAACCTTTAACCCTATACTTTCCATCAACAATATCGTATAATAAACCTGCGTGTAACTGTACAGCTAATATACAGCTGATAATAAGAAATCCATTTCGCTTCATATCTTGTTTTTAATCCGTTATAATACAATTTTATTCACAAAGTTATTTAAAATAATGTTTGGAGCCGATCCCTTGTGCAAAAGTTTTCATTCCCTTAACATTTTTATCGGCTAAAACAATCTTTTACAAGAACTTATTTGATAGTATCTTTGTTCAATGTTTCTGACACTGTGCTATAAAGTAAACAGTTTCGTTACATATTTAGATATTAAAAAAATGCAATCAATTAAATATCAATTAACTGATTTTCTTCCAACCACTAAAAAAGAACTTGAGATAAGAGGCTGGGATGAAGTGGATGTGGTTTTCTTTACAGGCGATGCATATATTGATCATCCTGCTTTTGGTGCAGCAGTGATTGGACGAATTCTCGAAGCTGAAGGTCTGCGTGTTGCAATAGTTCCACAGCCAAACTGGCGAGACGATTTACGCGATTTTAAAAAAATGGGTAAGCCTCGTTTGTTTTTTGCTGTATCGGCAGGCAATATGGACTCAATGGTTAATCATTATACGGCTAACAGGCGATTACGTTCTGATGATGCCTATTCGCCTGATGGAAAGCCCAATATGAGGCCTGATTATGCCACTATTACATATACGAATATTTTAAAAAAATTATATCCGGATGTTCCGGTAGTTATCGGAGGTATAGAAGCATCTTTACGTAGGTTTACCCATTACGATTATTGGTCGGATAAACTAATGCCATCAATATTAGTTGACTCTAAAGCCGACTTATTAATATATGGAAATGGTGAAAAACCTATACGCGAATTAATCAGGTGCTTACGACAAGATAGAAAAATAGGTGAAATTTTTGATATTCCCCAAACATCTTTTTTGGCAAAAGAAATACCTGTATCTGCTTATAAGGATCTTACGTTGGTTGATCATGAAACCTGTTTAAAGGATAAAAAACTATACGCATCCAACTTTAAACATATCGAGGAAGAAAGTAATAGGATAGAAGCCGATAGACTGCTGCAAAAAACAGCTAATAAATGGGTTGTTGTGAATCCTCCCTATGCACCTTTGTCTGAGGCCGAATTGGATGCTTCGTTTGATTTACCTTATACGCGTTTGCCACATCCGAAATACAAAGACAAAACAATTCCTGCTTTCGAAATGATTAAATTTTCGGTGAATCTGCATCGTGGGTGTTTTGGAGGATGTGCGTTTTGTACCATATCGGCTCACCAGGGTAAACACATTGTTTCCCGTTCAAAAGAATCAATTGTCAGGGAGGTTAAAAAAGTAACACAAATGCCCGATTTTAAAGGTTATCTGAGCGATTTAGGAGGACCTTCGGCAAATATGTATGGTCTTAAGGGTATTGATTTGGAAATTTGTAAAAAATGCAGGAAACCTTCATGTATTCATCCGAAAGTTTGTTTTAATCTGGATACTAACCACAGTAAACTAATTGATGTGTACCGTACGGTTGATGCATTACCCGGTATTAAAAAATCATTTGTGGGCAGTGGTGTCAGGTACGATTTGCTTTTGTGCGACAGTAAAAATGAAGAAGCAAATAAAAGTCATTCAGAATATATTCGTGAATTAATTAGTAAACATGTATCGGGTAGATTAAAAGTGGCACCTGAGCATACCTCGGATAATGTTTTATACTTAATGCGAAAGCCATCGTTTGAATACTTTGGCAAATTTAAAACTCACTTTGAACGAATTAACAGAGAAGAAGGGCTGAATCAGCAATTAATACCTTACTTCATCTCAAGTCATCCGGGTTGCAAAAATGAAGATATGGCCGAATTGGCAGTTTTAACTAAAAAAATGGACTTTAAGTTGGAACAGGTACAGGATTTTACGCCAACTCCAATGACTCTTGCTACTGAAATTTATTATTCAGGATATCATCCGTATACTTTAGAACCTGTATTTACAGCAAAATCGAAAAACGAAAAACTGGATCAAAGGAAATTTTTCTTTTGGTATAAGCCTGAATATAAGGGTCCAATAATTCGTGATTTGCAAAAAATGAAGCGAACTGATTTACAAAGTAAACTCTTCAATCGCTAAAAAAGTGCGAAAATAATTATTATTAATGTGCTTATCCCAACTGTAATGGTAGGGATAAGTGCATTTTTAACGGGTAAAAGTGAAATGGATTTGTTGGTTTTTTGGAACAACAGAAATAAACTATAAGCGATTATCCATCCTAAGATTGCTCCTCCTGCAATGTCGGCAGGGAAATGCATGCCCAAATATATGCGTGAATAACACGTGATAAGCGCCCAGGTGAAAACAGCATACGAATATATTTTATTTCGGATAAAAAGCGAACTAAGGAGTGCAAACCCCATAGTATTGGCTGCATGTGACGATACAAATCCGAATTTAGAACCTTTACGTCCATTTACCAAATGCACTAAACCTTCTAATAATGGATGCCGTGAGGGCCGGGGACGTTCAAAATAGTTTTTCAATAGCACTGATATTTGATCGGCTAATACTACACCGGCAATTAAGAATAGTATCATTATAATACCTTTGCGACCATAGTTGCGAAAAATAATCCATGCTACAGATATATAAAAAGGTATCCATACAGCCACTTTGCTATATGTATGCATAAAAGAGTCGAAAAAGCCTGTGTGCAAACTGTTTATTTGCAGAAACAATGTATGGTCGAGCTGAATCAACTCTTTTAAAATATCCATCCGAATTATATTTTTTCTACTTTTATACGTTCAATCCATCCCACGTTTCCATTTCCTACTTCTATTTCAATCCAGCTATCCAAAGAACTTTTTATTTCTACTTTAGTGCCTTCGTGCAATTGAAACAAATCGGTTCCACTTTTGTCGGGAGAACTTTTAACAGTTACACTACCAGTCATTATTATAGCTTCATTATGTTGCACCAACTTATTCAGCCTGATAGTGGCAAATGTAACCGAAACAATGGTTAAAGCTAAGAATACAAATGACAGATAAAAACTAATTTTACGAAATGCTAAACTACGTCCAAAAATAAAGTGTAAGAATCCGGCCAGTGTAACAATTAAAAGAATCAGACTTATAACGTACCATTGGTCCGGTGAAAGTCGCCGGATTAATGTGGTGAGCCACTTTTTGATAAAGAAAGGTGGTATTTGAACAATATTATCAACGATTTTTGTTTGAGCAAATTCTAAATTATGACGTGCATCGGCATACGATGGTGCCAGTCGGAGCGCACGTTCGTAATTAAGGATAGATTTCCCTATTTCGTCCGATTTAAAATAGGCATTTCCCAGATTATAGTACAATTCAGGAGCACTGCCATTTTTCTTCATCACTTCCTCATACGCCACTGCTGCTTCGGCATATTGTCCGCTTTTATACAATGAGTTTGCTTTTGACAAGTCGGTTTTTTGTTCACCAAATACCAAACCGGCCAGCAATAAAGCTATAAAAAGTAATATGTTCTTAATTTTCATTTTAGTATTATAGTTTTATGCTTTACTAATTGTGTTTTCAATATTGCTGATAATTTCAGCTGTTTCCTCGTAAAGATTTCCCATTTCTGTTTGGCCATTGTTAGGTGCGTAGCGGGCAAACTCACAAGCATTCAGAATATTAATTATCGATTCAGCCGTTTCGACAGGGATTTTTCGTGCTACGAGTTCCGCTGTTACATTTTCTTTGGTCAATAAAGAAACCGGAATACTTAGCTTATCACTCAGGTAGTTCCATGTGGCTTTCATAATTTCTTCGTAGAACTGTTCTTTCTTACCTTCGCTAAGTAGTTTCGACGCTAGTTTTAGGCGTTTTACGGCAACTTTATTTGCTTTCTTATTCCGAACAAAATTTAAATCTGAATTCTCTTCGGTTTGTTTTCTGAAGACAATAAACAAAATCAATGCAATAATTATTGGCAAAATATATCCTGCATAGGAAAGTGTTGAACCAAAGAAAGGCTCTTTTTCGTGCGACAGCGACACATTATTAGTGTTAATATAGCGAATATCATTGCCCAATTGTTTCAGGTCTTCTTTCGGAGTGTAAGAGTTTACAATGCTGGTATTCTCGTCGCCACCACT
>JBLIZK010000243.1:0-5439 GCA_048859825.1 Paludibacter sp. | reverse complement strand
CCATAAGTTGCTTTTGGCATTGAAGTAACCTGCCCCTCGCTAACCCAACGTTTGTTTACAGATGCAAGTTGGTTGCTATAGTCCGACATTGACTCCATATTACGACGTACAGCATTGTACATATCGTTGCCTATACTGTATCCAAAGTTAGCCGTAAGGTGAAATCCTTTATATTCAATATGTGTATATACCGACCCAAACAAATCCGGCGTAGCATCGCCAATTATCACCCTGTCGCGATCATCAATTACACCATCGGTATTTTGGTCGACATAATGAATATCGCCTGCCTGATAGGGTGTACCAGCCGATGTTGTTAAATAACCACTTGAATTGGCACTTGTTGCGTAAGCTGCCTGAGCAGTGGTTGAAAATACAGGATTTGTTTTATCCACCTGCAAACCATAGAAACTATACATAGATTGTCCCAGCTGCGAAATAACAGCCGAACCATCGGAAAGTGTCAGTATCATATTGTCCTGGCCTCCCAAAGATGTAATTTCGCTTTTGTTGGCAGCAACTGTTCCTCCGATATACCATTTAAAATCTTTCGTATTAATAGCTGTAAATTGCGCCCCTATTTCAAATCCTTTGTTTTGAGTACTAGCCGCGTTATCGTAAATCATTTCGTTACCATATGCAGCCGAAATTGATACCGGCATAATCAAATCCGAACTTTTAGTAAAGTTAAAATCTGCGGTCAAATCTAATCTACTATTAAACAACGAGATATCAGCACCTACATTAAAAGTATTGCTTAATTCGGGAGTAATTTTTGTATTGGGCACACCTGCACGTACAAGTCCGGATAGCTTATAAAACATTTTATTAACATAATAATACTTGCTTAACGACGATGAAAAGCGACTATTACCGGTTGAAGCTAGTTCGGCACGCAGGTTCAGTTTATTTACAAAATCCACTTCTTTCAGGAAGATGTTTTTTGTCATAATTGCAGTATTAACTGCCGGAAATGCCTGAAATAATGCAGCGTCTGCACCTGTCGACGATGAAGCATCGAGCGACATTCGAGCTCCTATAGCATACTGTTGATTGTAGCTGTACTGAGCACTGGCATTGTAATTCATCCAATTCCACTTGTCATTGTAGCCATAAAAAATTCTGCTTTTACTAACTGTATTTCCCAATGTTTTGTAAAAGTCGTTTGGCGTATTGTAACCTGAACCCGCATCATATTCGGTACTATTAACCGCTATTTGTGTACCAACGCTTAATTTCAAACTATGTACATAATCAAAAACTCTGCTGTACAAAGCATTTACATTATAATAGGTATTATAGGTAGTACCCTGGGCCGAACGAACCGTATTAAAAGCTGTGTAATTTTCAAGTGGCATAATACTTTGATTGGTTACACCAGGTACAAAGATATTCTGACGGGTAAAGAAATAATACAATCCCATACTTGCATTTACCGACAAATAATCATTGAAAGCATATTTTAACCCTGCATTTATCTGAATATCATAATCCTGCTGATTTGCATCTAGGGTTTTAACCAGTGCCAACGGGTTACTCACCATATTATTAACGATTAAATCGCCGTAACGCGCAGTTTCAAGCAAATAGCTATTGTCAGAATGAATTGGTTCAAAATCGGGCAAAGAGTTGTTATCAGCATCCTTTTTATAGGGCGAAAAAACCGGTCCTTTTTTCATTGCCGCTAACAATGGATTGGTAGCAGTAAGCATTCCTTGCTCCTGAAGTTTATAATTCATATACGACATCATTAACGATGAATTAAAGGTCAGTTTACGACTCATATTCACATCTGAATTTAAACGCGCATAATATTTTGAGAAGTTTGTTCCCTTCACTTGTCCTCCTTTATTTTTATAACCAATAGATACATCGTATTTTGCAATAGCATCGCCACCCTTAATTTTTAACACATTATCGGTAGAAAAACCGGGTGAGTAAATTTGATTTTGCCAATTGGTATTGTTATTGTACATATAATTATAATAGTAGTCCTGATCATCTACTAAAAACGGGAACAATTCAAGTACTCTTGCCATATCAGTATATTCAGTAAGCGCCACATTTCCAATATAGCTTTTAAAATCGCTTACACCGAGCACCGGAAGTTTTGATTGATTGAAATCGACTCCAAACTGACTACTGAATTCCACTTTGGTATCGAGGTCAATTGCCTTATCTGTTTCAATTAATATTACACCGTTTGAACCAAGCGAACCATACATAGTTGCCTCAGAACCTTTGAGAACTGTTATATTTTGAATATCACGTGGATTAAAGGAATTCAGTATACTTTTTGAATGTCCACCAATTACACCCGATTCATTCATATCGGGCATATATGGAATTCCGTTTACAACGAGTAGGGGCGCTGTATTTGCAGTAAACGAGTTGAGGCCTTTCACATTAAAGAAACTACCTTCGCCACTCATTCCTCCTTTAGCAATAACATTTACTCCAGGCATCCTGGCCAACAACTGCTCTACTTCGGTAGTCGCTAAATTAATGTCCTTCTTTTGTAAAGCATAAATATTGGAGTTTTTTGAACGCAAATTGGCTGTTTCGTTTATCGGCAACAAACTGGTTTCTGCCGTATTGTATTTATTATCGGGCACAAGCACAATCCGGAATTTCGTTTTTCCTGCAATTGGCTGTACGTATGTTAAATACCCGGGAAACCAAACGCTAATTTCACCTTTATTAGTTGCAGATGTAATTGAAAAATTACCATCTTTATCGGTTTTGACTGACACCGGTTGACCTGAGACACTAACTATAGCACCTTCTACCGCTTGCTTTTTGTAAGGACTAAAAACCGTCCCTTCAATTTTAAAGTCATCCTTTTGAGCAAAAACACCCGCTATGGTATAAACGAATGCAATACAGAGTGTTATTATTTTGAACTTATTCATATTGTATTGATTTATTCAATTAATAATTGTTGGCAGTTGGTTTCAATGCCCAATGGTAAATCTTAAATCGTTTGGTTCCACCGGTATCTATTCTTGAAAACTTCACCTTCACCTTAAATGTAGCTAAACCACCCGCACCATCGGGACGCGTTACATTTACAGTACCTACTAAACCTCCTAAGCCATTCCATTTTGATATTCTGTCAGTTGTTTCGTTAACACGGTCGTAATTCCATGGATTTGATGCACTCACCTGACGCTCCGAGCCTATTTGCACATCGTTGAAGTAGAAAAACACATATGGGTGTTTTGCACTTTGGAAACCCATATATAAGAGATATTCACCTGTAGGCACCTCCATAACCCGTACTTTATATGCTCCGGTTGCATCAACGTAACGTTCTAGCGGAACAAATTCAACCGAGAATTCTTCGGCCGCAGCATCACCTGTCACATCAAGAACGATGTAATTAGGCAACACATTGGGGTTGGGCGTTTTATCAGCTATGGTAGACTTAACAATGGTTGCACCTTGAAATGTATATAAATCGCCTACATTCGGATAAAGGGTGGTAGCATCCTGATATTCCCAGTAGTGTACCAGCGATTTTATACGCGTAATCATAACATTATTAGGCACTTTGAGTTTCTTCACATTATAAATTACTCCATTGCTCATTTCAATTGGATTTGCCAAATCAATTTCCTGAACAGTAGTGCGCCATATTTTCCCATAAGCCGATGTGATGTCGACTGGTGAAAAATCGGTGATTTTACCATTATGAAAAATGGCTTGTTTTATCCATGTCCAGGCTGTGGTAGAGTCGGCCAATGTCAAGGTTTTACCCATTTTTTTGAATGATGTATGGAGTTTAGTTAAACAGGTATCAATAACGTCGTTGGTAGGCAACATAATTGTAAATTGTTTAAACTCTGAATTAAATGGCACTTTGTCGAAAATAGGGTTATACACATAAAATACTGAGTCGTAAATGGTATTACCTGTTAAATCCACTCCAATAGGAATTGAATTTGCTTTATCAAAACGTTCCACATTGTATTTGAAAATGGTGTCTCGAATAGTTGAATATTCATCTCCCAGTTTCTTCAGATAATCGTAAATATTCATCTGTGTTTTCATTAGCGACTTTATTTCGTGCACAACGCCATCTTTCAAACGAATAGACTTAGATATGAATGATGAATTCGTGAACAAACTATCATTTCGTTCAGTAATCTGGAAATACACGCCATTCAATGACCGAATACGCAAACCGTTTTTCAAATCAGTACGCAAATAAGGCAAATTATTGATATGATACTGCATGCGCATTGTATCATTGGTTTGTACGCCCGAGGCATCCATAGCAGTGTTATTCACTACCCACACAGTAATTTCCTGATTCTTCACCAGTTCTTTATCAAGGCCTGTACTTACTAACATATCCTTGAATTTTGAATATTCTGGTTGCGATGCGATGTATTCGGCCACAGTGATTTCCATATTTTCGTCAGTTGTTGAACTGAAAAAATAATCGTCCCATTTGGAATTACATGAGCTGAGTAAAACTACCAGCATCATTATTAATATATTATTCTTTTTCATTTTGGTTGATTTTTTTCAATAATAATCATTTAATTATTCATCCTCCGAATCATAATGGCGTAAATTTCAAGCAATCAAGAATCGACGTATTGTTGTCGGTTGCCAAAATACGCACCTTGTGCTTGGCCGAAGAGCTAAATTCAATTGTTCCAAGTGATGTATTTAAGTACTGATCCTTTGAGCTGGAAGCACCCACAGTCGCTATCTGACTTCCGAAGTATTGTCCATCAACAATAAACATAATTTTTGAACCCGGTGCTATGGCCGATTTATTGAAATGTCCCAGGGTAACAGAATACTTACCAGCTGCTATTGTACCGGTAGTCATTTCCACCCATCCATAATTTCCAAGACTCAACATCAAATAATCGTAGTTAACAGCTTTGTATGGTTCTGCACTATTTTTATTTGAAATCATATAAAACAAACCTACTCTGCCTTCAGGTACAGTTGACCAGGTATAGCAGTTAAACACCTCAGTATCATACAATGCCACAGTATAATCGCTGGTTAAGCCTGCTGTACGGTATTTTGACAATACCGAAGCGAGTACAGAGTAATCCGTAAACTCCCAGGTAACTGCTGTAGCCTTTTGCGATTTAACCGGCAAAACGCCATCAATTACGTGCAACACACCATTTTTACAGCTAACGTTAGATGCAAGCATTTGAACGCCGGTTTGTGTAGTACTATTATAATTGAAATATAATTTGCGATTTATTTCCGACACATTTAGTAATTGTGACTCTGCTAAAGTATTGTAATTTGTCGTCTTATCATCTGTAGAAAATGTCGACAATGTGGCATAAGATGCCGTTTGCCCCAGAATATGGTAACCTACATATGCGTACAGTTTTTCGGGTGCTGTAGTAGCTTTAAGCGAATCGAGTAAAACAGAAAAACTCCCAATATTATTTGCAT
>JBLIZK010000242.1:0-3754 GCA_048859825.1 Paludibacter sp. | reverse complement strand
TTTTTAATTTGGGGTAGTTTCAAGACAGCCTCTTTTTTGTTACAAATAATCACACAAAAAAAGGGACTTCTGTTGCGGAAATCCCTTTTTCAACTGCATTATTAATTAAACTTATATCTTATTCCAAATTGCAAACTCCATGTTTGTGAGTAAGAATAGTTCGTTGTAAAGGTTTCTGTTGGATAAACCATATTGCCTGCGCTATCTTTTATTTTTACCATTGAGAATGTCGGCACATTGTTAGCATCTTTTGATTCATATTTCAGAATTTTACCGTAATTTGACGAACTCATATTTTTATAAGTACCCCAGGTATTATTCAATAAATTACCAAAATTTAAAAAGTCCAGACTTATTTCAAGTGTATTGTTTACTTTACCTACCTTCAGGTTAAAACCCTGCACAATTCGCAAATCAAAATTATGTACCCAAGGCGCTTTCACCTCATTAGCTTTTACATATTCGCCTTTGTGTTTGCTTAGGTATTTATCCTGTTCAACAAATGCAAAAAACGCATCTTCATCTGCAGTTGTCAGAAACTTAATATCACCTTTTCCTGATGGTACATAAATCAAATCTGTAATCCAACCATCACCGTTCATATCATTTGAATACATAAAATTGTATCCGGCAGTAGCTGACCCTGTATAGAACAAGTTAATAGATGTAGACATCATATTGTTCAGGTAAGGCAATTTATACGACAAAGAAGCTATCACCTTATCAGGTACTACATATTGTGAGCTTTGCAACTCACCAAACTGAGGTCCATTTACCGACACAACACCACCGTATGCAGAAGCGGCATTACTTCCCGGCATACCTGTTACCTCAAATGATGCAGTATGTGTATAAGCTGCCATAATATCCAAATTTTTAATCGGACTTGCATTAACCGTAATATTTTCGATTGCACCCCAGCCTTTATCTGTATTTTCTAACACATATGCATTTTTACTCCAATATCTATTATTAGTTGTAGGATAAATATATCTGTCGTCAGATCCTCCAAATTTAGTCCAATTTGCATCAGGAGCTTTCAAACTCCAGTTTTTCAACATAACAGCATTGATGTTTTTAGTATATATACCTTCAACAGTAACGGTTAACGGAAAACCAACAGGCACCTGATAATCAACGGCTAAAGAAGATTTCCACACCTGTGGCATTCTGAAGTTGGGGTTTACTCCTGCTATTTCAGATGGTAACACACCATTTTGAGGTGATATAGTTGTTGGCAAATTCAACATACTAATCATTTTGGCTACATCAGTTTCCATCCCTCCAACAAATTTAGCCAAATCGGCACTCTGAGTTTTTATTGAACCATTGGAATTATAGGTTGTAGTTGCCTTATAGTTATTCTGAACCATACCAGCGTTTGTAGGCATGTTTGTAAAGAATACCAGCGGCAAACGACCTGTAAATATACCCGTCCCACCACGTACTTTTAAAGTCTGGTCTTTCAATACATCCCAGGTAAAACCCATACGTGGCGACACAAGCAACTTAGCCGTTGGCCATACACCAGTATCGATAGAGTCATTTCCAAATCGCAATGCTTTAATAGCATTATTTGTGATAATATTATCAACAAATTTTAATTCATCAAGTCTGATACCGTATGTTAGTTTCAGATTGTCAAATACATTCCATTCATCCTGAATATAACCGCCAAATTGATGAAAAGCTACTTCAGCAGCAGGATTTTCCTCGCCATTATAGCCATAAGTCAAAGCAAAATCGAGTGGCTTTGCACCATTAATGAAATCATCAACACTTGCATAGCGATAATACCCTGTACCATTGCGCATATAAGCGTTATTAGCCATCTGATATTCATAACTTAAACCTGCGGTTAATTTATGTTTATCAAGATACAACGTAAAGTTATCAATCACACTATAAACTTTATTGTGCACACCATTATTCCATGTGAACAATTCATATCCGGCTGACATATAAGGTTCTATTGTAGGATATCCTGTAGTAGCATTGTAACCTGCAAGTATATCAATGAATGGGAACTTATCTGAATTTGAACCGCGAACATCATCAATCTTAGTATAAGTAGCTAAAAACTGATTTGACATTTTATTATTAAATCTTGTGTTCAACTCTGCAGCAACAGAATTCACTATATTATCCATTGAATACAAAGAATTAGCAAAAACCATAGAATATTGCGAAATACGATTCATAGTAGAATTTCGCAATCCGGCATCAGTTGAGTTGCCGTTTGTTTGATTCCAAACCTGATTCTTTGTATAATTATAACGCAAACTCAACTTATTCTTATCGTTAATATTCCAGTCAAGGCGAGTCAATAACTTCATATTACTTTCATCACCCGGAAAATCGGTAAATGAACCCGGATCGTACCCATAATTATTGATCAAATGATTCTTTACACGTTCCATATCAGATACTTTCGTACGCGATAGAGAGATTCCATCACTAATACCGGTATCCGACGCCTTCCAGGTTACAATTTGCCCTGGTCTCTTCTCAATTTCGGCATTGGCAAAAATAAACAACTTATTTTTAATGATTGGAGCACCTACTGTAAAACCATAAATCGTTTTCGAAGCATCAGGCCTTGCACCAAAATCATAATCACCTATTTTATTCCCTCTTAAGTTCTGATGTGTAAAATAATTATAAACCGAACCTTTTAAAGTATTAGTACCCGATTTGGTAATGGCATTAATACCACCACCAATAAAGTTTGTTTGTCGAACATCATAAGGAGTAATCACCACCTGCATTTCTTCAATTGCATCAATTGATATTGGACTACCACCTCCAGGTAAATTTGAACTTAAGCCAAAATTATTGTTGAAATTCGCACCGTCCACTGTAAAGTTTGTCGAACGTCCATCACTTCCCCCGAAACTCATACCCGAAGCATATGGAGACATTTTAGCAATATCTGCTACCGATCTGCTAATTGTTGGTATCGAAGCCATTTTTTCAGTTGTTATATTTGTAGTTGCCCCCGTTTTTTCAGTTGTAAACTTTGTTCGCTGAGATGTAACCACCAACTCTTTTAGTTCCTCCGAACCTTCCTTAAGTTCTACAGCTAAAGGATATACTTCACCTAACTGCAATTGAATGCCGGTCATTTTAACTTCAGAGTAGCCAACATAGGAGACCTTTACCTCATATGGACCTCCTACGCGCATACCTGTAATGTTGTAACGCCCATCAACATTGGTCACAGCTCCATAACTTGAGCCTGATGGTGTGTGTAGAGCAACAATAGTTGCACCAATAATTGGTTCACCGTTTGAAGTCACCTTCCCGCTTAAGCCAGAAGTTGTTACCTGTGCGTTTAATGAAAATGCAAAAGCCAATATTAGAGCAATTGCAATAAAAACATTTCGTTTCATCATAAACATGTTTTTTGATTAGTTTTTTTTCAACGTTTAATTAGTGTATTTTATAAAAACAGAGTAGCTTTAACCCTAATTTTAATAAATATCAACGCAAATATAGGGTTAATTCAGTTAAATTATATTACAACAAAATGAATAATTATCAACATGCAAAACAAAATTCATTTCATCATGTATTGTTTTTTCGGTAGTTTTCAACAGCAGGTATCAAATTCGAAGAAAAAACTTACAAATAATATACATTTAATACATATTTCAACAATTGAATTATGAAACACAATATCAAAACAACAATCATTACAAATAAAAAAAGTGTAGAAAATCTACACTTTTAACAATTCTACTGTCCGTTTGCT
>JBLIZK010000241.1:0-3465 GCA_048859825.1 Paludibacter sp. | reverse complement strand
CACCTATTTTACCAATAAAGAAGAAATATACAAAGCCGTAATCGATCGGGAACTGGAAACAGTACTTGAGCGATTAAACAAGGTATCGAACGAAGCAAAAGAGCCGGATGTTAAACTCACCAATCACATAATTACCCATTTGGACGCTATAAAAGATGTGGTGAACCGGAATGGGTCGCTGAGAGCCGATTTTTTTCACGACATTTACGAAGTAGAACGCACCCGCCGAAAAATCGACATCAAAGAACAAGCATTAATAAAAAAGATACTTGCCGATGGTGTTGAAAAGAAACTATTCAAACGAATGGATGTTGAATTGTCGTCCATTGTACTTTTTTATGCTATCAAAGGTCTCGAAGTGCCTTACATCCGCCAAAACATAAGCGATAGTTTTGAACAAAACAAAGATTACATTGTGGAGTTTGTGTTGAGAGGGATTAAAAAATAAAATTCATTCATTTAAATAAAAAAACCATGTTTGCAATTAAGAAACATGGTTTTTTTGTGACTGTACGATAGGATTTATTTCATTACTTCCTGTTGTTGACGCACTGACTCTTCGTGAATAGCCACCAATACTGTTTTCATAAATTCAGCATCCATTCCCATTTGTTCAGCTTGTTTGATACGGGTTTGCAGAATCTCATCGTAACGCTGCGATTGAAGAATAGGCATATTATTTTCCTTTTTATACATTCCTATTTCGCGCGATACACGCATACGTTTGGCCAGTAATTCCAGTAAATTCACATCCAATTCATCAATTTGACGACGCAACGAAGTAAGGCTTTCGGTACTTTGAGTAGTGTCACGAATCACCAGTGTATTCAGAATTAAATCCAACACTTCAGGTGTAACCTGCTGCGCGGCATCGCTCCAGGCTTTTTCAGGGTTACAGTGCGATTCTACGATAAGACCATCAAAGTTCAGGTCCATAGCTTGCTGACAAAGTGGTGCAATGAGTTCACGCTTACCACCAATATGGCTCGGATCGCAAATAATAGGCAAAGTAGGTAACTGACGACGCAATTCAATAGGAATATGCCACTGTGGTAAATTACGGTATATTTTTTTGTCGTACGAGCTAAATCCGCGGTGAATAACACCCAATTTACGAATTCCAGCATTGTACACACGTTCTACAGCGCCAATCCACAAGTCGAGGTCGGGGTTTACCGGGTTTTTAATCAGCACCGGAATATCCATACCTTCCAGAGCATCGGCTACCTCCTGCACTGCAAATGGGTTAGCAGTGGTACGTGCACCAATCCACAGCATATCCACATCGTAAGCCAATGCTTCGCGAACGTGAGCTGCAGTGGCTACTTCCACGGCAGTATACATACCTAACTCCTCTTTTACCCGCTTTAACCAGGGGAGAGCTTTTATACCATTCCCTTCGAAACCGCCCGGTTTAGTACGGGGTTTCCAAACACCTGCGCGGAAGATTTTTATACCGCGTGCCGACAATTTGCGGGCAGTTTCCATTACCTGCTCTTCGGTTTCGGCACTACAAGGCCCGGCAATGAGCAACGGACGTTTGGCATCCACACCGGGTAATAAAATTGATTCGAATTCCATATTGATTGTTTTTATATTTTCGTATGAATAAAATATTTAATGCATCGTTCGATGCCATTTAGTTTTTCAATGTTTTAATACGCTCTAAAGCCCTCCGAAGCATATCCTCGTTAGCACAAAGCGAAATACGCACATATCGTGCCCCTTTATCCCCAAAAATAAATCCGGGAGTTATAAAAACATTCGCCTCGTAAAGTACTTTATCGGCAAGCTCTTCGCTACCTTTATAACTGTCGGGGATTTTTCCCCACAAAAACATACCTACCTGCTCCGGACGAAAGCTACATCCTAAAGTATGCATAATTTCTTCGGCCAACGAACGACGCTCCGCATACAATTGGATATTCATTTTTGTATGCCACTCGTCGGTATTGTTCAATGCTGCCACAGCTGCAATTTGCATAGGTTTAAACTGACCACTATCAATATTGCTTTTTACCTTCAGAATCCATTGCACAAACTGAGCATTGGAAGCCAGCAGGCCCATACGCCATCCGGGCATATTGTGCGATTTACTCATTGAGTTTAGTTCAATACAAATATCTTTGGCTCCATCCACCTGTAAAATGCTGAGGTGTTTTTTGTTCAGAATAAAACTGTAAGGATTATCGTTGCAAATTACGATGCTATGTTTTTTGCCAAAGGCAACTAATTTTTCAAACAAGTCCATGGTGGCTGGTGTACCGGTAGGCATGTTCGGGTAGTTGACCCACATAAGTTTCACCTTCGACAAATCCATTTTTTCGAGCGCATCAAAATCGGGCTGCCAGTTGCTGTCCTCGAGCAAGTCGTATGTAATTACATTTGCCTGAAGCAAATTACTTACCGACGAATACGTTGGATATCCGGGATTTGGAACTAAAACACCATCACCCTGATTCAGAAAAGCCATTGAAATATGCAAAATCCCTTCTTTTGAACCGATTAATGGCTGAATTTCGTTGGTCGGACTCAATTCTACATTGAACCAGCGTTTGTAAAAGCCGGCAAAAGCACTTCGCAATTCAGGAATACCTACATAGGGCTGATAACCATGCACAGTGGGCTGTGCAGCCGATTCGGCCAGAGCCTGAATGGTTTCGGCCGATGGAGGTAAATCCGGGCTTCCTATACCCAGACTAATAACATCGAGGCCACGGGCATTCATATCTGCCACTTCTTTTAATTTGGTTGAAAAATAGTATTCCGAAACCGAGTTCAGCCTTTCGGCCGGAACAATATTGAATTGAGAATTCATACTTGCAATTGTTAATTATTCAACAGGTGTTATTCCTTCTACATACTCGCCCAAAGTTCTGATTTCCTTTACCAATGGGCGTATTGCTACCAACGACTGTTTGTAACGTTCGTGATCAGCAAATTTAAAGTCGACATAAAACTGATATTCCCATTCGCGTCCGATAATGGGCAGAGATTGTATTTTAGTAAGATTAATATCGTAGAATGAAAACACAGAAAGCACTTTTGACAGGCTACCTTCAGAATGATGCAGCGTGAATACAATGGATGCCTTGTTTATGACTTCATCCTGTTGAATTTCGTCGACCACCCATTGATTACCGAAAACCAGAAAGCGGGTAAAATTTCGTTTATTTGTTTCAATTCCTTTGGCAAGCACCTCTAAACCGTAAATTTCGGCTGCACGCTCGCTGCACACAGCTGCCTGACCCGTAATTTTTCCGGATTGGATATCGCGGGCAGCAAGAGCAGTATCTTCGTGTTCTACAGCTTTTACACCCGGTAAAGTGTTCATAAAATCTTTACATTGCATCAAAGCTATGGGATGCGAGTGAATCTCCCTGATTTGATGAATACCTTGCCCCGGCAAGGCCGCGAAACAGTGGGAAATCCGCAACTTGTATTCGTCGGCTATTGCATAATTGT
>JBLIZK010000240.1:0-4952 GCA_048859825.1 Paludibacter sp. | reverse complement strand
TTTGCTCCACCTCTCTGAAACTCTGTGTAATTAGCACCATCTCTTCTGGAAGTTTTGTACCTTCATCGTTCCAATCCGGAATCATCTCCTCAAACTTCAGGTCGTTAAAAACACCCACAGCATGCTTCACCGCAGCATCGGCATACACAATAGCTTCAATTAGCGAATTAGAAGCCAATCGATTAGCACCATGCAACCCTGTTCGGGAGCATTCGCCTGCAGCATACAAATGTTTAATAGAAGTACAGGCATTATCATCCACCACAATTCCACCGCATAAATAATGTTGCGTGGGCGAAACCGGTATCATATCTTTTGTAATATCAATCCCTAACGATAAACATTTTTTGTAGATATTTGGGAAATGTGCTTTCGTTTCTTCGGCATCTTTGTGCGTAACATCCAAATATACATATTCATGCCCTCTGATTTTCATCTCATTATCGATGGCACGAGCCACTATATCGCGAGGGGCAAGCGAGGCTCTTTCATCGTATTTTTGCATAAACTCACGTCCATCTTTGCATCGAAGCACAGCCCCATATCCACGAATTGCTTCGGTAATCAGAAAAGTAGGTCGTTCACCCGGATGATACAGACCTGTAGGGTGAAACTGTACAAATTCCATATCCTGTATAACTCCTCTTGCTCTGTGCACCATAGCAATACCATCGCCGGTTGCAACTCCCGGATTTGTTGTAGTAGCATACACACTACCTATACCACCGGTGGCTAGCAGTGTTATTTTCGATAAAAAAGTATGAATATGATTGGTATCCTGATCGAGTATATAAGCTCCATAACACTCGATATTGGGAGTGTGCTGCGTAACAATTTCGCCTAAATGATGTTGTGTAAGTATTTCAACTGCAAAATGATTTTCGAAAATCTGAATATTTTTACTGCTACGTACTTTTGTAATCAGGCTTTTTTGTATTTCGAAACCCGTATTATCTTTGTGATGAAGAATTCTGAATTCAGAGTGTCCACCTTC
The DNA here is from genome assembly GCA_048859825.1 of Paludibacter sp. Taxonomy (GTDB): domain Bacteria; phylum Bacteroidota; class Bacteroidia; order Bacteroidales; family Paludibacteraceae; genus Paludibacter. Next base: position 3,958 of record JBLIZK010000240.1, on the reverse strand, counting down.
TTTGTGCAAATCGAACAGTCCGTTTTCATCTCTATCGAAATCGACACCCCAACTTAACAATTCTTCAATTTGCTGAGGTGCATTGTATATGACTTTCTTTACCGCTTCAATATCGCAGTGACCATCACCTGCTATCAATGTATCTTCAACATGCTTTTCGAAGTTGTCGGGGTCGTAGGTAACAGCGGCAATTCCTCCCTGAGCATATGCCGTATTTGTATCGTCGAGCGATGATTTACTTATTAAGGCTACCTGACCGTATTTTGATGCTTTGAGGGCAAAACTAATGCCGGCAATACCACTACCAATCACTAAAAAGTCGAACTTTCGTATCATATCTGATGTAGTATTAAGGCTGATAAAACATCAGCCATATTTTATTAAATAGCTTTCACATAAACACGTCGTTGTTTATGGTTTTCGGTTTCCCAGCTACCCCATTGTGCCGACATACGCGTGTTAGTTTCCAATTCCGGATTTGACTCAGCAAATTTATAACCGTTTTTTGCTGCATTTGGCATAATATCAGCAAAAAGTATCGAATTTATTCCTTTATTCTGATAATCAGGATGTACGGCCATTAAATACAAATCTATAATGTCGTTTTTTTGTAAAGCACGTAACATATAAAACCAACCAAACGGAAATAAGCGTCCCTTTGCTTTTTGAAGCGCTTTTGTAAAGCTTGGCATAGCTATACCCAGAGCCACTACATTATCGTCTTTATCGGTTACAATGGAAATAGTATCGAGCCGAAAAAAACTAAAATATAACCTGATATAAAATTGTATTTGCTTGTCGTTTAGTTTTGTAAATCCATATAAATCCTTGTAGCACAAATTGAGCAAATCAAAAATTTTCATTGCATACTTTTCCACAACTTCTTTTCTGGATTTAAATCTTTTGGCTTCCAGATTATATTTTTGTTTAACAATATCAGAAATTCGAAAATACTTATCAGGATATACTTCCGGAATAGTTATCAGATATTCGCTCCAGTCAATATCCTTTTCGAAACCGTAACGCTCAACATGGTCCACATAGTACGGATAATTATAAATGGTAGCAAGTGTTCCATTCCGGTCAAAACCTCTGATTAACAAACCTTCGTGATCAAAATCGGTAAAACCTAAAGGACCGTGAATAGCATTCATTCCTTTTAGTTTTGCCCATGCAATGGCTGCATCGAAAAGCGATGTTGACACTTCGTAATCATCCACAAAATCGACCCAGCCAAAACGAGCATGTTTCTGATTCCATGTTTCGTTGGCCACCGGGTTAATTATTGCCGCTATTCGACCAACAATTTTACCATCTTTGTGAGCTGTGAAATATGCTGTATCACAAAAATCGAGTGCCGGATTACTTCCTTTAGTCAGATTAAGCAAATCATCCATCATTAATGGAGGTGCTGCGTACTGACAATCTTTATAGAGATTAATTCCAAACCATATAAATTGTTTTAACTCTTTCTTTGTTTTTACTTCTCTTATTTCAACAGCCATAATTATTTGTTGTTTATCAAATACCTTTTTTACTTCGTAAGAGTCAGGTAGTTGAAAATGGATTTTATCTTTTTTCTAACAACACCACATTTTCTACATGATGAGTATGTGGAAACATATCAACCGGTTGTACTTTCGTGACACGATAATCTGCATCAAGCAGACTTAAATCACGTGCTTGTGTGGCAGGATTGCAACTTACATACACAATTCTCTGTGGCGATGCAAACCTGATAGCATCTATCACATCTTCGTGCATTCCTGCCCGTGGAGGGTCGGTTATAATCACATCCGGTTTTCCATGCTCATCGATAAAAGCTGCATTTAATATGTCTTTCATATCGCCTGCATAAAACAGGGTATTTTTAATGTTGTTGATATCAGCATTCACTTTTGCATCCTCAATAGCTTCAGGGACATATTCAATTCCGACAACCTGACGAGCCTGATGAGACACAAAATTAGCAATTGTTCCGGTCCCTGTGTATAAATCGTATACAAGCTCTTTGCCAGTTAAGCCCGCAAAATCGCGCGTAACTTTATACAGTTCATATGCTTGCTCTGAATTGGTCTGATAAAATGATTTGGGCCCGATTTTAAACTTCAGCCCCTCCATTTGTTCATAAATACATTCGTTTCCTTTGTAAACAATTACCTGTTGGTCGGTAATAGTATCGTTCGCTTTCGAATTAATTACATACAACAACGATGTGATTTGGGGAAAAGTACCGGCCAGATGATTCAACAGTGACTCACGCAACTCAACATCCTCGTAAAAGAACACTACGATAAGCATCAGTTCGCCGGTAGTTGATGTACGCACCATCATTGTTCGCAAGAAACCAGACTGTGCTCGCAAATCAAAAAAAGACAAGTTATTTGCCAATGCAAACGATCTGATTTCGTTACGCAACTGATTGGAAATATCGTCCTGCAAATGGCATTTATTAATATCCAACACCTTATCAAACTGACCCGGAATATGAAAACCTACAGCATTCATAGTATCGAATTGTTTACCTTCGTTCATTTCCTCGAAGGTACGCCAGCGCTTATTCGAAAAAGTAAACTCTAACTTGTTTCGGTAAAATTCGGTCTTAGCCGAGCCTTTAATAGGCAATAGTGGAGGTAATTCCACTTTTCCAATACGGGTAAGGTTATTTTCAACCTCCCTTTGTTTATGCTTCAGCTGATCGGCGTAAGGTAAAATCTGCCACTTACAGCCCCCACAAATACCATAATGTTCGCATACTGCCTCTACGCGCCTATCAGAATATTTATGAAATGCAATTACCCTTGCTTCCATAAAATGGCTTTTCTTTTTAGTTACCTGGAGGTCAACAACATCGCCGGGAACGGCAAAAGGCACAAAAACCACTATATCGTTTACACGCGCAATAGCTTTACCTTCAGCAGCAATATCAGTTATAGTAATGTTTGTAAGTACAGGATGTGGCTTTTTATTTCGCGCCATGAATTGTGTATTTTTTAAATTAGCATGCAAAAATACTATTTTTCGTTCAACTTTGCTGATATACTAAACAGTTTTAATAGCATCTTTGGTTTTTCCATGTCGCAAATCAACTGTTTACGGCTATAAATTTCGGGTTTTAGAATAACATCAGCCCCATCAGACAACTCCATATATTGTTCCAAAGCTACAAGCGCCCTGGCTGCAATTAAGCTCAACAATTGTAAAAATCTCTTTTTTTCTCGATTCGAATAATTCAACTCATTTAACAATTTGCAAATTTCAGCATACAAATTCAGATAAATAGTTTTAACTTCTGAAAGTCGAATACACAAAGGAAGAGTGTAAATACCAGCCTTAAAATCTTTGTATACATCAAAAACATCGTTAGCTAACTGACCTAAAGCACCAATTTTATAAAAAAACAAATCTTCAACAACAGATACATCTCCGTAAAAGGCTCTTCTGTACAATTGCATACTGAAACCACCTTTATTAAATGTAATTTCACAAAGTTCCTCTTTTGATAAATTATTATATCGCTGTTTATTACTCGCCAGTTGCGCTTCGGCAATTTTAACGATAAATGATTTAATATCTACCTCTGAATTTACGTTAAATATATGCAACAGTCGAATTAACTCAATTTCATAAGGATGCCATTTTTCTTCATAATTTGAATGATGAAGCAATTTTTCAACATCATTTCTGGTATATCCAAACTTATCGAACAAATCATCGAACACCCCGGTCATAGCTCCGAGAGCAGTAATTGCATAACGTTCTGATAAATTGACGGGTATTGATCTGAGAGCAGCAAAGCTTTCACCAATAAAAACAGGAACGTAAATACCGTAATGACTTAACTTGGTATTCAAATCAGGGAAGTCAGAATCAGCAAAGTTTCTATGATAAAATTTACGCTGAAACCTGATTTTCAGTATGTAATTTATGAAGCTAAATAATTGAAACATATATAATA
>JBLIZK010000239.1:0-4370 GCA_048859825.1 Paludibacter sp. | reverse complement strand
ATTATTTGGTACATACCTTCAACTTTAATACAGGATTTAATTATAAATTTAATAAAACGCTCTCATTTACATTTAAATTAAATGCTGAATTTGTACCTGCTTCATTTTCTTTGCTTGAAGAGGAAAACCCGATAAATGTTTTTGCCATAAACGCAATGCTTGGTTTACGTATTCGACTGTTCTAATGTATTTTGTTAATTGGTTTTACTTATATAACCCATCTCTTGGTAATAATCGGTTCAGATTTGCTAAATTATACAAGGTTACGGCTTGTGTTACACTTGTATACTCCATGTATTCGGGTATGCTCATGTCATAACGGTCGCGTGTAGTGTGCCAAATTTCGCGGTAGCTGAAATTATAACCCAATGGGTCGGTGTTTACAAACGAAATTACCGGCACCCCATTCATGGCAAAATAAGCATGGTCGCTACCACCTGCTTTTGTGGGGCGTGGCTGTGGACCAGAGTTGCTTTTTTCTACTTTGAATGGTATGGCGGGATAAAAATTGGCTAATCCTTCGGTACATTTTAAAATATCATCATACATATTTTCAGGGACTACTAAGCCAGATGCTGCTGTGGGGCCACCATCGCGGTTAAAGTAATTGGATATTTTGTCAAGTTTGTCTTTGTTTTTCTCAACCCAAAATTTCGAACCGAGTAAGCCATATTCCTCACCTGCCCAAAAACAGAAAAGGATAGTTCGTTGCGGTTTATGTCCTCCTGCTGCCATAATCATTCGGGCCATTTCCAGATTGGGTGCTACTCCAGTTCCACAGTCTACAGCGCCTGTTGCGGCATCGTGCGAGTCGAGGTGGCAGCCACTCATTACATATTCATCCGGGTATTTTGTTCCTTTAATTTTTCCAATGACATTGTGATATGTTACAGGACCCGGTTTGAAGTAATTCCGGATGTCAAATTCAAGCTGAACATATTCTCTTCGTTCAACCTTTTCGCGAATTTTTTATATTGAGTTTCATTCAATTTAATGTCCGGTGTAGCAGGCAAATTATCAAAATCCATTTTCTGATAATTATTATAATCGGTTAGAGCTACAAGTGGAACCGGGGCAGATTGTATAATACCCAATATGCCGGCATTTACCATTTCGCGATAGAAAAGAGCCGGTACCAGTTTTCGCGATGAATCACTTTTTTGTTGAGCATTGAATATTATTAAAGAATCACGCATTGAATCGGCTTTTGCTGAATAATCTATCGGAACTCCTTTACTGCTTCCATCAATCAATACCCAGGCCCCTTTTAGTTTGCCTTTCATTCGTTCAAACTCTTCTTTCGTTTTTGGTTCAATTAGTACGTGACCGCGCTGTAAGCCTTTTGTTCCCGAAGTATAGCTGGGTGTTACAAAATCGAGTGTCATACTCTCGTCCGACAACATTCGGCCAAACCATGGTCCCCGATTAAAACCTACTTTCAGTGTAGCTACCGGTTGTATTTCCACTTCAAGTCCCCAACTTTTCAAAAGTCCGGCAACCCAATAAGTGGCATTTTCGTAAGCGTCCGAGCCAATGGGTCGGGCACCGATGCGGTTTGTGAGTACATCAAGATGCTTCATTGTTCGGTTATCGGTTCTGCCAATTTGCATTATTTGTTTGCTAACCTGGTTTTGTGCAGCTATGGGTAAATTGTAACTTAAAAGTAAAATGAAAATCAAAACTGTGTAAAATCTGCTCATAATTTGATTTGTTTAAGAATGTTTGAATTACCGTGTAAGCATAAATTTAATATTTACACCAAAATTAGTGGCTGCCACAGGGTACGATGTTGATATAAGTGGATTAGTAGATTGACGATCGAAAAATACCTGTAGGTTGACTTTCGAACTAAATACATAATCGGCCATTATTTTTATAGAATACATCTTATTTCCGCTGGATGCCTGAGTTATATTCTCATCAATTTTACGAAGCAATGTGCTTAAATTCTTATACGAGAAATCGGCACTTATTTTAAGGTCGTTTTTAATTTTGGCCTGGTCGTTATTGCTAAGTCGAAGTATTACATCAAAATCCTTTAATACATAGCCAACACCCACCACCATTTCGTCGGTATTCGCTTCAATTAATTGTAAGCTGGTGATATTGAGAGCCAGGTTACGTTGTTTACGGTATTCTACTTTACCTGTCATGCTGTTCTTTAACGCTACATTTAATCCTACAAGCGGACTAAATTGTTCAGTCATTGATACTGATGAAATATCGTAAGGCGATGAAGGTATCGGATTGTTACTTTGAACATCGCGTATATATCCTAAAGCGTTGTCCTCGCCATCAAGAGCTACCCAGGTAGAGTATGAACTATAGTTACCAATACTGTAACGGCATGTGTAGGCATGCGTAATACTTACACTTTTGAAATTATCACGTATCCAACCTATGCGCGATAATCCATCGTATGACATGCGCCAGTTAGGCAGAATTGATGCCAGACCGGGGAATAATCCGGTACTACTACTGTTAATATCTCGTCCGGTGTAGGCAGCCAGAAATGCAGGGATTAATACATCCGATGAATTTTCGGTATAATCGCCCAGAGTTGGGTCAAAAGGTTTTCCTGCGATATTTGGTAACTCGGTAAAAAATCCGGTGCTCGGATAATTTTTCCCTGTAAGTCTTGAACGTAAGCGCGAAGCCATTATTTTCCTGTTGGCAAGGAAGGTGTTAAATACTTCTGAATTGTAATTCGAAGAGGCATTACCCTTTGGCTTAAATGCTGTTGCAATGGCTATACTGGTAATATTGTAACTGCCGGTAAAAGTTGATGGCATTCCGGTGTACATGTAATTTACGGTTGTATTGTCGGCAGTATAGCGTTTAGCACTTAATTCAATTTTTAACGAAGGGATTGGCTCCAGATTTATACGGGCATCAAAATCAGAAGTATAGGCAATAATTGCAGGGTTAACAATGGAGTCGCTCATATACAACCATCCGTTTTTTACTGCATCTTCTACAGTCTTTTTGCCATCAAAAAATCCAAAAGTAAAGGCATAGCCCGGTGCCGGATTGTCTCCTTTGCTCTGACCAAGAATGCCGGGTTCCTTCAAAAATCCGGGCAGTGTCATATTGTTTGTAGTGCGATAAGTCACACTTGCCCTTCGAACCATCATCATTGCACGGGCAGTCCAGTCTAATACTTTTTGTGCCGGAGCCACATCGTTCGGGTTAAGTGTTGTTACGCTTACTTTCATACTGTCGGCGTCGTTACGGGGCGTAATTTCTATACTTGATGGCCCTGATTTTCGCACATCAACCTGCGCCGGACGACCATTGACAGTTATTAAATACGATATTTTATCACTGTTTAAGCGGTGATTAATCACTATTTTCTTGTCTTTTTCAGCTTTTACAATCTGACTATAAGTGCGTGCCTGAAACTTTGGTTTGTTGGCCGGGTCAGCATTCAATCGCTGGTTTACATCTTTCAGGTATTTTACTTTGTTGTAGAAGTTTTCAAAATTTAATGTTCCGTCAAACGACCATGAGCCCATGCTGGTAGCCACATTACCAACCTCGGTGGTTTCTGTGCTACTTGATATAGAAGCCGATCGATTCCATGTGTAGGTAGAATTGTAATTGGCATTGGCTGTAATCCAGTCAAAAAGCGGAATTTTGTTAATAGGAACGTTCCACGATGCACTGAATACCTGTTGATAGGAGTAGGGTGTACCCAGTTTTTTAATGCTGGACCAAACGGTGTCGCGCCAGTTTTCGTAATGTTCTTTTCCTATTTCAGGTGTAAACCGGCTCTCTTCAATGTTGGCATTCATGGCCGACTGAAAACTGAAGCGTAGTGCGCGTGACAAATCGTAATTTATTGAGAAGTTCCTATTCCACATAAAGTCTTTACTAAAACTTAAATCAAAATTTGTAGCCACATTGCTACTTCCCGTTAAGTCGCGGAGTTTTACCTGCGAGAACTGACGATTCATGTCGGTTGTATACGAAATGTTCGAAGGCAGATAGTTGAAGTTAAACTCATTAATGATTTTAAAAGCCGGTTTTTGTAGCGCTTTTATATTTTTAAATGGTTCAACCGGTTTAGTATTGAACGAATAGTTATAATTAATTCCTCCCCTTTGTTGTTTTACTAAATTACTCTCAATTTCGGCGCTGTGCTGATTCGATTCAGTATAAGCATAGTTAAACGTAAAGTTGGCCGGGTCGTAAAACTGAGGTTTTTTACTTTTTATATTAATTTTTGCCGATGAGATATTAAAACTTTTCGATTCACTTACTGTTTCTGATACTGCGAGCAGAGAATCGCGCTGTGCTTGCGTGCTTAAATTTTTGAGAGCTTCATCTAGCTCGATATCCTGATCAAGCGGGTTGTACTTGGGTTGCAA
>JBLIZK010000238.1:0-5298 GCA_048859825.1 Paludibacter sp. | reverse complement strand
CTTCCAATGTAACATCGGTAATTACGAATAATGGTAGTTTGCGTACTCCTTATTTCGATATGAAAACAGGCGGTGGTACATTGAATAACTATTGTAAACTCGAATGCAACGATTTTGGCATTGATGTGGGTGTGGTAAATAACTTTGGTGGTTCGCTTATTTCTACTAAAAACCTGTATGCTAACATGAGTACTATTAGTCAGACAGGCGCAGCGATATTAAAAACAGGTGTAGCCTACAATCAGAATGCCACGGTATTAACCGAAGGCGTAACCTATGGTTATGGAGTTGTATTGAACGGAACTGCATCCGGTGCATCAAAACCGGTGGTTATTGTGTCAAAATTAAATAACAGAAATGGTTGGCAGGTTGTGAGTTTAAGAGGGAATATGGAATATGTGTTACCCGCAAGCGAAACGGCAGGTGCAAACTTTTACATGGCTGTGGATGGAGGTGTGTCGTTTGTAGTGGCTCCCACAGTAACCATTGAAGGCAGTTCATGTAACAATGGTGGAATTAATGCCGATAGTGGTACCGGTAATCCATCGAATCCTGAATTCCCGTTGGAAATAGTTGAAGATAATGCATATACTTTTGCTATGGAAGACCTTTGGCCAAATCTGGGCGATTATGATATGAACGATTTTGTGTTTAAAATGACCGATATTAAGAAGACAATAAACAGTCAGAATAAAGTGTTGAGTATGAGCTTTAAAATTACACCAATGGCATCCGGTTCAACATTACATTTACTTTCGGCTTTACAGTTTGATAATATTCAACGGACTAATATTTCGTTTGTTTCGGATTATGCCGGAGCAAGTGTTGATGCCGGTTTAAGTTTAGCCAATATCATTCTTTTCCCTGAAGTACATACCTTGTTTGGGAAATCGAAACCTGTTATTGTTAATACTTATGCACATGTAAACAAGGTAACTACGCAAACCTATAATTTCAATGTTGCATTTACATCGCCCGTATCAGCCGAAGATGTAATAGTAAGTGCATTGAATTTTTACATGGTGGTGGGCGATGCAAACGTAACCAATCGTCGCGAAGTGCATTTGGCCGGTTTTAGCCCTACTACAAAAGTGACAAAGGAAACCAACAATTACATTGATTCGAATAATATGGTTTGGGCATTAATGTTGCCAACAGCTAACTTTAAATACCCAACAGAATCCACTAAAATTTACGATGCATATCCGAAGTTTAAACTCTGGACAGCATCGGCCGGAACTACAAATACAAACTGGTATACATTTGCCGAAAGTGGTTTGGTATACAATAAATAATCAGGTTTACCAAGGGTAAATTTGTGAGTGTGAGTTTTTTTCAGGTAGGCGGAGGTTCAGTAGTGAACTTCCGCTTTGTTTATCCGGTAGGCAATGTAATTATTATAGAAGTTCCTTTTCCTACTTTGCTTTGTATACTTAGTTCTCCATTTATTAACGCTACACGTTCACGCATACCCATCATGCCATACGAATCCAGTCGTCCGCTTTTATCAATATCAAATCCGCATCCGTTATCAGCAATTTTAAAGCAATAATTACGATCGGATTTTATAAGCTCCACTTTAACTTTAGTAGCATTAGCATGTTTAGCTATGTTGTTTAACGCCTCCTGTAGTATTCTGTAAATTGCTACAGTTTGGTTTTGAGTAAACTTATGTTTTTTATGACTTACCTTAAATATGCTTTTGATTTTATAACGGTCCTCAAAGTTTTGTACATGTGTACGCAGAGCTCCTATCAATCCCAGTTTGTCAATCGTTTCCGAACGTAAATCGGTCATTATTCGTCGTGTTATGGATATTGATTTGTTTGTTAGCTCAATGTGTTTGTCAATATCAGCGGCTATGTTTTCAAAGTCAGCCTCGGGAATACATCCGGTGATTTTCTTTTTAAACATACCGAGGTCAATTTTTAATGCTACCAGAACCTGTCCTAAATCGTCATGTATTTCACGTGCCAGTGCTACTTTTTCTTCTTCGCGAATCTGCTGAAGGTGTTCGGCAAATTCTTTGATCTGTTGTTTTGAATGCTTAATTTTTTGTTCGGAAGCTTTACGTTCACTTATATCGCGTACTATAAAAACCAATCCTAATGGGTTGTCGTCAGCATCTTTAATTACATCGCCATTTACTTCGGCCGGAAAAGTAGTGCCATCGGACCTGAATATGTTATATTCTACATTACCAATATACTTTTTGAACATCAGATCGTAATTACTCATTAATCTGGGATGATCGTCGGGGTGAATAAATTCAAATATCGAACGACCAATAAAGGTTTCTACATTGTCGGTATTGTATATTTCTTGTGCGGCTTTGGGCGACAACATGGTAATTTTCCCCTCCAGGTCGGAAACTACTATTACATCGGGCGATGCGTTTAGTGTTGCTCTGTAGATAGCATCGCTCTGATAGATTCGTTTTAGCAGTATTTTTGAATAGTCATCATTTAAATGTTGTAGTTCACCGGTATCGAAAGGCTTATGTAATTCAATACCGGTAATAAAATGCTCGTTTTTCTCCAATTCCGACGTGCTTGTCTCCATATATCCGAATTAACAAATTTGTAAATAAAATGAAAGCCAAATATATGTATTATTTTTGGGTTTAATCGTGTTTTTATACAAAAAACACATCTGGAACTGCTTAAAATAATGATTTGTGTTGTTTGAAAAATATATAAATATACAAATACGAATATTTTTCATATCAATTTGTTATTAAAATTTGTTTATTTTTTATGATTTGCCTGAATTACAGTCGATTGAAAATAATCTTAATTTTTTCCTATCGTATAGAAAAATATAACCGGATATTAATGCAGGTAAGCTAATTTCGAACTCAGGTTAATTTTTAGTAACTTTGTATTTAGAAATAACAAAGGAAACTTTTGATAAAAACATGAAAAAAGCAATTATTACCACAGAAAAAGGAGTAATGAAAGTAGACTTTTACGAAAAAGATGCTCCGAATACAGTAAAAAACTTCTGCGATTTAGCCGAAAAAGGTTTTTATAATGGATTAACGTTTCACCGCGTGATTCCTGATTTTGTGATTCAGGGCGGATGTCCAATAGGCAATGGGGCAGGAGGGCCCGGTTACAAAATAAATTGCGAACTTGATGGCGACAACCAGTACCACGACCGTGGGGTGCTTTCAATGGCACATGCAGGTCGTAACACCGGTGGTTCACAGTTTTTTATTTGCCATAGTCGTCGTAATACGGCGCATCTCGACCGTAACCACACCTGTTTTGGTAAAGTGGTAGAAGGTATCGAAGTTGTAGACGCCATACGTCAGGGCGATAAAATTGAGAAAATAGAAATTATCGAAGCCTAAAAAATAAAAGGAGCTTACAATTTATTTTGTAAGCTCCTTTTTTAATGTCTGTTTGGTGGGTTATTTTAAACCTACCACAAGTTCGCCTTCCACTTCGCTGAAAGTTACTTTCGATTCGCGGGCTAACCAGCCCAGTGCAAGATTCAGATCTTTTTCGTTTAGTTTAGTGGCCTTTTTTAGCGCTTTCGCACTTAATTCACCATTTTCCAATGCACTCCAAACAAGGCCGGCATTGGTGCCAATTTTTTCTGATAACATAATAGTTGGATGTTTGAGTTATTGTAATACAGAAATATTTCGATGCAAATATACAAAAAACATGTTATTCAGCATTAAATTCAATAATAATACATCAAATTAGCCCTTCCTTTATTACAAAAAATCATAATATTGTAACATATTACATCAAAAAGCTTTTTTAGCTTAACGTTAAAATGCTCCACAGTCGCCTTTTATATAGTATAAAAACGATGCCTTTTTAGTACTTTTGCGGCAAAATCGAATAAATATGTCATCACTGCTTATTGGTACTGCATTTCAAAAAAGTGCAACCCGCATACTCTTTTTGGGTAGCGGCGAATTATGTAAAGAAATGGTTATTGAGGCACAGCGCCTCGGAGTGGAAACTATCGCGGTCGATTCGTACCAAAATGCGCCTGCCATGCAGGTTGCACACCGTGCGCACATCATCGACATGAAAAATGCGCAAGCCCTGCGCAGCGTTATTGAACGCGAACAACCCGCTTTAATTGTGCCCGAAATTGAGGCTATTCATACCGATATGCTTGTGGAGTTACAAGCCGAAGGCTATCATGTGATTCCTACCGCTGAGGCAGCTCGTTTAACCATGGATCGCGAAGGCATACGCCGCCTTGCAGCCGAAACATTGCAATTGCCCACAGCAAAATACCTGTTTGCCGACTCGGCCGAAGAGTTTCAGGCTGCGGTAGCCGAAATTGGCATACCCTGTGTTACCAAACCCATTATGTCGTCGTCGGGCAAGGGCCAAAGTACTATTAAAACAGAGGCCGACATACTCAAAGCCTGGAATTATGCGCACGAAGCAGCCCGCGGAATAGGCTCCCGTGTAATTATCGAAGAATTTATACGTTTCGATTATGAAATAACCCTTCTTACCGTTCGCACTGCATTTGGCACACATTTCTGCGCGCCCATCGGGCACGTTCAGGTAGGCGGCGATTATATTGAAAGCTGGCAACCCTGTGCCATGTCGCCCGAAATGATTGAAAAAGCCCAACACATTGCCCGCCTTGTAACCGACGAATTGGGCGGTTATGGCCTTTTTGGAGTTGAGCTCTTTATCCGCGGCAACGAAGTTATTTTCAGCGAGGTATCGCCCCGTCCGCACGATACAGGCATGGTTACCATGGCTACACAATCCATGTCAGAGTTCGAGTTGCACATTCGGGCTATACTTGGATTACCGGTAGATACCCGCTTGCTGCAACCCGGAGCCACTTACGTGATAAAAGCCACCGGTGAGCACTGGAACCCCGTTTTCGACATCACCAAAGCCGTGATGGTGCCCGACACCAAAATACGCCTTTTTGGCAAACCACTCTGCAAACCCGGTCGCCGAATGGGCGTAGTACTTGCTACCGCACAAACCACCGATGCTGCCCGCCAAAAAGCCAAAGAAGCAGCACAGCTGGTTGTTATTTGCTGAATTTCACAGGTGGAGTCTTCGCCATTCCGCGTAGCGGGACTTCTTAACCTTACGACCTCACCCCCGGCCCCTCTCCATGTGGAGAGGGGAGTGAAAGTGCGACACAGGTAGTGTAGTGGATATAATATGCTTTTTTTGACTTCTAATTTCTGTCTTCTAACTTCTAACTTCTAACTTTTCATGGCGCGTCCCTCCTTACGTCGGGTCGGGCTTTCGGCTCATGTACCGTCCGCTACGCGTCCGGCACGCCGCCTCT
>JBLIZK010000237.1:0-3271 GCA_048859825.1 Paludibacter sp. | reverse complement strand
CGCTAATTTATCTGAAAATCAAGTACTCCACTCTGCTTTAACCGCTTAATACGTTTGTATGCTTCAGGTGTCATTGAAAAGCGATGATTTCTGGAAAACAGTTTTACTTTTTGCGGCGAATTATCGTCGTAAACATGAACATAAAAATTTACACTGCCTTTATTATTCAACAACATATCCGATAGCATTTCAGTCATTTCCAAATCAATCGATTGCAATGGCAACGAAAGAGTTAGCTTTTCAACTAATTTGTCCTTTATTTCTCTGAAAAGCTCAATTTTCTGAATTTTCAGCTCCCACACTTTGGGTTCATTCGGATCGGACGGTTTTCTGTATTTGAAATCGGCTCCTTTTTCCTGCACTATTGCACTGATATACAGATACAGATCCTTTATCATGTATTTACTATACTCTACATAATTATTTCCAAAAAGAGCAAACTCAAAGGCTCCGGCATAATCTTCGAGCGTAAATATACCGTAAGGATTACCTGCTTTTGATGTACCATGACGAACAGCCGTAACCATTCCGCCAATGCGTAATTGTTTGTTTTGCAGAGGTACTAAATCCTTCAAATCGGCGGTAGTACAATTGCAAATATAATTTATCTCCAATTCAAACTCATCGAGTGGATGGGCCGAAAGATACATTCCAATTAAATCACGCTCGCGGTTGAGTTTTTCCAAAGGCGACCAATCGGGCGTATAAGGAACTTCCGGTTTTGCAATTTCAATTGCCTCGGCATCGCCAAAAAGTGAATTTTGCGACATAGCCATATCTGCCTGATACTTATTGCCATATCGAATAATTGTATCGAGCACGAGCTCACCTTTGCTGTTTTCGACCATAAACTGCTCACGACGAATATCGTTAAAACTATCGAAAGCTCCGCACATGGCTAAACTTTCGATGGTTTTTTTATTGCAGGCCGACAGATTAACCCTTTCGATAAAATTGAAAACACTGGTAAATCGTCCATTTTTACGACGCTCTTCCACAATGGCCAATACAGCACCCTCTCCTACTCCTTTTATTCCACCAAGTCCGAAGCGAATATTGCCCTCTGTATTAACGGTAAATGTCAAGTCACTCTCATTTACATCCGGACCAAGTACGTGAATTCCCATGGCTTTACACTCGTCCATGAATTTGCCCACCTCACCAATATCATCGCGGTTTCGCGTTAAGTTGGCAGCCATAAATTCGGCCGGATAATTGGCTTTCAGATAGGCAGTTTGATAGGCAATCCAGGAATAACAGGTAGCATGCGATTTATTGAAGGCATATTTGGCAAATTCGGCCCAATCGGCCCAAATTTGCTCGAGCTTTTCTTTTGGTCCAAATCCGTTTTTGGCACAACCGTCCATAAATTTCACCCTGAGAGCTTCCATTTTATCGACAAGTTTTTTACCCATTGCCTTACGCAACTCATCGCTCTGACCACGCGTAAACCCGGCCAAATCGCGGCTTAAAAGCATGACCTGCTCCTGATATACCGTAATTCCATAGGTATCCTTCAAACGCTTCTCCATTTCAGGAAACGGATACTCTATCTTTTCTCTTCCGTGTTTGCGGTTTACAAATTGAGGAATGTATTGCATAGGACCCGGCCTGTACAATGCATTCATGGCAATTAAATCTTCGAACTGTGTAGGCTGTAAAGCCTGTAAGTGCTTTTGCATACCAGCCGACTCAAACTGAAATGTACCTACTGTCATTCCTTTACTGAAAAGTTCGTAGGTGGTCGGGTCGTCAATTGGAATAGCATCGATATCCAAATCAAAATTCTTTGATTTTCGGATGTTCGAAAGTGCTTCTTTTATGATTGAAAGAGTTTTAAGCCCTAAAAAGTCCATTTTAATCAGACCTACTTCTTCAATAACCGAACCTTCGTATTGTGTAACAAGAATATTCTGATTTGTTTCTTTATCAACAGCAGTACTCAGAGGCACCACATTGTTTAAATCGTCGGCACCAATAATAACACCGCAAGCATGCACACCTGTCTGACGCACCGTTCCTTCGAGCATTTCGGCATAACGAAGCGTATTTGCCAGATTTTGATCGGGCGAATTACGTGCCTGCTGAAGTTCGGGAACGTACTTTAAACAGTTGGCTATATTCACTTTGGGCGCTTTACCATCAGGCCCTTCCGGAAATTTATCGGGTATCAGTTTCGTCAATCTATCCGCCTCCGACAAAGGAAGCTTTTGAACCCGGGCAACGTCCTTAATCGACGATTTGGTAGCCATTGTACCATAGGTTACAATTTGGGCTACCCTGTCTTTTCCATACTTCTCGGTAACCCAGCGCAATACCTGCCCACGACCGTCATCGTCAAAATCGATATCAATATCGGGCATTGAAATACGATCAGGATTAAGGAAACGCTCAAATAGCAAGTCGTATTTTAAGGGGTCAATATCGGTAATACGCAAACAATACGCCACCACCGAACCAGCAGCAGAACCACGACCCGGGCCAACCGAAACACCCATGCTACGGGCATTTGAAATAAAATCCTGCACAATGAGGAAGTAGCCCGGAAAACCCATGGTTTTCATTACATGCAGCTCAAATTCAATGCGTTCACGTTGTTCGTCCGTCAACACATCGCCATAGCGTTTTTGAGCACCTTTAAAAGTCAGGTCGGCCAGATAATCGGCCTCCAACTTAACACGAATCACCTTATTATAACCACCCAGACGTTTGTATCCATCGCCAAACTCCTGCATCAACATTTCTTCGCTAAACTGTTGACGATAGCTTTCCTCTGTTCCAAATTCTTCAGGAATTGGGAAAACGGGCATCATAGGCCCTGAATCGATATCGTAAAACTCAACCTTTTGAGCAATTTCAACCGTATTTTCGAGTGCTTCGGGTATATCGGCAAAAATTTGCAGCATTTGCTCAGGTGTTTTCAGCCATTCCTGCTTTGTATAACGCATCCGGGTCGGATCGTCCAGGTCTTTACCTGTACTGAGGCAAATCAACCTTTCGTGCGCTTCACCATGTTCTTCCTCTACAAAGTGTACATCGTTTGTGGCGACAAGTTTTGTATTTGTTTTACGGGCAAGTTTAATCAGCTCTGCGTTTTGGCGCTGTTGTTTCTCAAAGCATTCGTAGTCCGCATTGGGTTTGTCTGTTTTATGACGTTGAAGTTCAATATAGTAGTCGTCGCCAAACACTTCTTTGTACCATAGAACGGCTTTTTCAGCCTCGGCCAAATCGCCCCTTTCAACCTTTTTATGTATTTCGCCACCCAGGCAAG
>JBLIZK010000236.1:0-4462 GCA_048859825.1 Paludibacter sp. | reverse complement strand
TGAAAACAAGGATTTTCTGGAAGATAGCAAAATACAGGAATTGCTTACAAAATATTGTAAATTCCTGCCTGTAGAAATTGCTTTCGGGAAAAAGAAAGAATGGAAAGATGGCAAACAGGTTGAAACCGAAGAAGACAATATCATCAACAATCCGAATCCGGCATGGACGAAAAAACCAGCCGAATTAAAGGATGAAGATTATGCGGCTTTTTATCGTGAATTACACCCGATGGGCGAGGATCCTCTTTTTCATATCCACTTGAATGTAGACTATCCGTTCAATCTTACAGGTATTCTCTATTTCCCGAAAATCAAAAACAACATCGATATTCAGCGCAATAAAATACAGTTGTACTGTAACCAGGTGTTTGTAACTGATCATGTTGAAAATATTGTACCTGAGTATCTTACATTGCTCCATGGAGTTATAGATTCGCCTGATATTCCTTTGAATGTTTCGCGTAGTTATTTACAAAGCGATGGTAATGTGAAGAAAATATCGAGCCACATTACCAAAAAAGTAGCCGACAGATTGGCCGATATATTCAAATCGGACAGAGCAAATTTTGAAGAAAAGTGGGATAACCTGAAAGTGTTTATTCAGTATGGCATGCTGAGCGACGAAAAGTTCTATGAACGTGCTGAGAAGTTTGCGTTGCTTAAAAATGTGGATGCAAAATATTATACTCTGGAAGAATACAAAGAATTGGTTAAGCCAAATCAGACTGATAAAAATGGCGATTTGATTTATTTATATGCCAATAATTCCGACGAACAGTACAGCTATATTCAGGCAGCAAAAGATAAAGGCTATGACGTACTTATAATGGATGGTCAGTTGGATGTTCACGTTGTAAGTCAGTTGGAACAAAAATTGGAGAAAACACGTTTTGTGCGCGTTGATAGTGATGTGGCTGACAAACTGATTGAAAAAGAGAATGTGGCAACTGTTAATCTGACCGATGAACAGCGCAATGCAATGGTAGCCGTTTTCGAATCGCAACTGCCTAAAGTGGATAAAACGAATTTTATCGTAACCTTCGAGCAGCTTTCAGCTTCCACCAATCCTGTGTTTGTAACTCAGAATGAGTTTATGCGTCGAATGAAAGAAATGTCGGCATTACAGGGTGGAATGATGAGTTTTTATGGCGAAATGCCCGATAGTTTTAATTTAGTGGTGAATACTGCTCATCCTGTAATTGAAAAATTATTGAGGGATGAGGAAGCTGCTTGTTTGACTGAAGTAGCACCGTTAGCGTCTGAATTATCTGAAGTTACTGCAAAACATAATGCATTAAAAGATAGCCATAAGGATAAAAAAGACGAGGAAATTGCTGTAGCAGAAAAAGAGGAACTGAGTGCATTGGCAAAACAAATGGATGAGTTAGGCGAAAAGAAAAAAGCCATTTACCGTTCGTTTGCAGCCGAAAATAAACAGGTGCGCCAGTTAGTTGACCTTGCACTATTGGCTAATAACATGTTGAAAGGCGAAGCTTTGGCTAATTTTGTGAAGCGTAGCGTGGATATGATGTAAGAAAGCGCATCTAAAAAACGGTCTCTGAAAATAAGTGTTTCAAAATCCGAAATGCTTATTTTTTGAGACCGTTTTTAGTTTTGTATAGTTGTTATCAGGCCTTATTTTCGTTCAAGTATTCTGATAAAAACCGGCCAGCTTTGAAATTCTTTTACAAGTGTCCAATGTTCAGGGTTCTTAAAGTCGTCAATCAAATCGTCCGACACTCCGGAGATATTGCTGTATATGTAATATCGTTTACTTATATCTCGGCTAATACTTTTTTTGGTATCCGTTAAATCATAATACCTCCGCTCATCGTATAAGCAAAAGCCTGCAGCCACATCATTGTAATCAATTCCTGTCGAATCCAGATAATTATAACAATCGTTTCGAAGTTTGTAAAAAGGGGCATGGGCCAATGTGCTGTCCCATACTTTCGTCATTTTTTCAGGATATAGCCAAAAGTGACCAGTTATCTGGAAAAGAAGTATAATGCCTGCTATGATTGTAAAGATTTTCTCCGACAAATACTTTTTTGCCATTAAACCAAACAAAAGCATCGCCAAAAGTAGGTGTGGCATAAAGTACCGTGTTAGAAATGGCATTTTAGTAATACATGCAAATAATAGATAAATGAGTGTGAGTGCTAAAGTGCACAAAATAAGGAATTGAACCTTCGTGTCTTTGCGAATGTCCTTTAATGCATATCTGAAAACAAGATAAATCACAACACTCCATAAGAATATCCGACCATTTTCAACCATGCGAAGCCCAAGATCCAATATGCTGTGAAAAATCTCACGAAAACTATCGGGAGATTTATGTGAATTGGCAAATTTCGAGTTACTGAAAAACCAACCCTGAGTGCTAAAATAGCTCGTATAATATACTATTGAAGCTAAAATAGAAGGTATAAATGCACTGGCTAAACGGAGTTGGTTTTTTAGTGATGCTTTGTGTAAAAAAGCAACTAATAGCATTGAAGCTACAACTGCAGCCCCGGTAAAAGTACCTCTGGTGCTAATTAAAAACAGAAAGGGTGCTCCCCAATAAATCAATGACTTCTTCTCCTCCAGTATAGCACGTATGACAATCAAAAATGCGGTTATTAAAACAAAATCGGGGCCTGCAATTGCATATTGAGTTATTACGCTCGATTCCATTAGTATAATTGCAAAAATCCAATTCTGTAATTTTTTACCAAACAAGCCAACAGATAGTTTATAACCATTGTAAACAAAGAAGAGTAAAGTAAATAATGCTATAGAATGCGAAATCCACATTTTGTAGGCAATATATTTCCAAAAAAATGCAGTTATCAGTGCTAAAAAAACCGGTGAACCGGTGCTGTTAATGTTCCATTCCGGTACAGTTTTAGGGACAAAGAAAGATTTAAAGTCGGAAAAATAATAATAATGAGCTTCGATGGATGTGTGCTGTGTATTGTCCCAAAAGTATCCTTTATCAATAAAAAAAATGGTGGTAATTAAATATATTACGGCACAGAATAATAGCAAAATCGAAGGTTTTATTCCTTTCATAGAGCAGCTTCCGGTTTTGATGGTTGAAAATTGTTTCCTGCTAAAAAATACATCAAAAATGGCAGTGCCATATTGTAATAGGTAATGTCGAACGATGAACTAAAGAGTTGGTTTACGAAATGGCTGTTTATCATTCGGTGTAAAAAAGTGACTGTAATAAACAGGCAAAAACTAATGGATATATAAAGAAAAGTGGTTTGAATTGATTTGAATTTTCGGGTACCAAAGAATATTGCCAATGCGATTAAGAAAATTACTTCAAATACGGAACCCTGACGTGTTTGCAAAGAGATGGGATTGTGTTGAAAGAAGAGCAAGCTATTCCAATCCCAAACCAGAAGAGGCGTAAAAGTAAGTATGAAACTAAGAATTGTAATACCCAAAAATATTGCTTTGTTTTTAGTAGCAGAAGCTATAAAACCACTAAAAAGAGTGATAGCTAATGGTGCAAATACCG
Source organism: Paludibacter sp. (assembly GCA_048859825.1). Classification (GTDB taxonomy): domain Bacteria; phylum Bacteroidota; class Bacteroidia; order Bacteroidales; family Paludibacteraceae; genus Paludibacter. The sequence continues at coordinate 948 of JBLIZK010000236.1, read as the reverse complement.
ATAATCGGGTTGATAGCATGAGTCCACATAACACACCTAGACCAATAGGGTATTCGCTGATACTCAACTTTTCTTTGATTATATATGCACATATTATCATTAATAGCATGAAATTGTAAAACAAATCACTGCGCACTGTAACTTCGTACCAAAAGGCTGGAGAAATTAACAATAATACCATAAAAAGGAAGGCTTTTTTGTATGAATTGAGCAGTAGGGGCAGTGTATAAGTTAATACCCCAAATACAACAACAAAAGCCAATGAAATATTGCCCAGCCAATAAAAAGGAATATGCAAGGCCTGCCAAACCGGGAAAGGAGAACCATAACCTCCCAAATGTGTTTTAGCAAGGTAAGGATATGTACCGGAAAATAAATTTTGAATAAAATTATGTATAGCCGACCACCGGTCTACTTGTAGACTATAAGGGTCAATGCTGTATTGAAGTACTAATATCCCGGCGACAATACTGAGCGAAATAAATATATAACTGTTTTTTATCCTTTTCTCCAGCATATTTATTATAACCGGAGAAAAATAAATAGCCAATGATGCGAATATAAAATACAGTGTATTACTAATCAATGGATTGAATCCGTAACGAATTGAGTATTTTGAAACAAATAGGCAATTGATTAGGAAAAACAGCACTATAGAAATTGCAAATAATAAACGTGAGTTTTGTTTGGTGTTCATATTTTTTTCGTTTTTATTAAAAATTTCTTTTCAATAAAATGCCACGAAAAGAAACTGAGAATCATCACAATTATAATAATACCCAATGTGGCTATTATAGGGTTTGTTTTCTGAAATAATCCAAATGCAACAAATGTATTAATTATCGGGAAATGATAAATATACATTCCGTACGAAACGTCACCATATTTTGCAAAGTTATTGAGTTTTTTAAAACTAAATGCCAGATAAAACACAATAGCAGCTAAGGC
>JBLIZK010000235.1:0-8001 GCA_048859825.1 Paludibacter sp. | reverse complement strand
CACCTCGCTGGAAACTGAAAATTTCCGCATGCTGTTACTTACATTTGCCGAAGATGTGCGCGTTATCCTGATCATAATTGCTACTCAACTATACCGCATGCGCACCCTGGAAAGGGAGCCTGAAGAGTCGCGCATGCAGGTTGCCCGAGAAACATCGTTTTTATATGCTCCATTGGCGCACCGTATGGGTCTGTACGCTATTAAAACGGAGTTAGAAGACCTGTCGTTAAAGTATACCAATCGTGAAATTTACAAAGAAATTGCTGCTAAGCTAAGCGATACAAAACGTGAGCGCGATAAGTATATTTCAGACTTCATCACCCCTTTGAAAGAAAAGCTCAACGAGTTGGGTTTCGATTTCGAAATAAAAGGACGTACTAAGTCTATTCATTCCATTTACAACAAAATTAAGAAGCAGAACACTGCTTTCGAGAAAATATACGATTTATTTGCCATCAGGGTTATTTTTGATGTGCCTTTTGAAAAAGAAAAGGCCGCTTGCTGGCAGGCTTACTCCATTGTAGCCGATATGTATCAGCCAAATCCTAACCGCTTACGCGACTGGCTGTCCATACCAAAGTCAAACGGTTACGAAAGTTTGCATACTACGGTATTGGGGCCTCAAAACAAGTGGGTCGAAGTGCAAATACGTACTGTTCGTATGGACGAGGTGGCTGAGAAAGGATTAGCTGCTCACTGGAAATACAAAGGTATTAAAGATGAAAACGGGATGGCTGAATGGTTGAAAAACATTCGTGAAATTCTCGAAAACCCGGAATTAAATGCGGTTGATTTTATGGATGAGTTTAAACTCAATCTGTACGACAAGGAAGTATTTGTATTTACGCCTAATGGCGATTTACATAAATTACCCAAAGGAGCTACAGCACTCGATTTTGCCTTTTCAATTCACTCTAACCTGGGTACCAAGTGTGTGGGAGCAAAGGTGAATGGCAAAAACCTGCCCATAAAATATGTATTGAACAATGGCGATCAGGTGGAAGTGCTTACTTCGCCTACTCAAAAACCAAGTCAGGCGTGGTTACAGGTAGTTACCACCTCAAAGGCTAAAAATAAAATCCGACAGGCACTTAAGGAAGTTGAGTTTAAAGATGCTGAAATTGGTCGCGAAACATTGTTGCGACGATTCAAAAACTGGAAAATTGAGCTTGAGGATGGAAAATTATCGCGACTGGCCAAGAAAATGGGCTATAAAACTGTTAGCGACTTTTATCAGGCAGTAGCGCAGGAGAAACTCGATGTTTTGGCTGTGCGTGATGCGTACGTGGATTTGGATAAAAAAGAGCTTACTACCGATGTAGTGGAAATGCGAAGTGCCGAAGGTTATACTACCGAGAAACGTACCAGTCGTGAAAATGAGAAGGAAGATGTTTTGGTCATCGCACAGGACCTTAAAAATGTCGATTTCAAACTATCGAAATGCTGTAACCCTATATATGGCGATGAGGTTTTTGGTTTTGTTAGTGTAACGGGTGGAATTAAGATTCACCGGGTGGATTGTCCCAATGCTCCCGAAATGATTTCGCGCTTTAATTACCGGATTGTGAAAGCTAAATGGTCAGGAAAATCATCGGGCTCGCAATACCCGATTACTTTACGCATTGTGGGACACGACGACATAGGCATTGTAGCCAATATAACCTCGTTGATATCAAAAGAGAAAACAGTTACGCTACGTTCCATTTCGGTGGATTCAAATGCTGGTTTATTTCAGGGAAACCTCACACTGATGCTAAGCGACAACAAGGATTTGGAGTCAATTATAAAAAAAATACGTCTGATAAAGGGCGTAAAAAACGTATCGCGCTCACTCATAGTGTAAGCGCGATACTACTTTTATTCTTCTGTTGGTGTTTCAATTTTATGTTTCCAGCGGTCGTGCGTCCACAACCAAAGTTCCGGCTTCTTCTGAATATCCTCTTCGAGTCTTTTAATGTACTTTTCAGTAATTGCCCCTTCAGGTTCGTCTTTAGGGTTCATACTAATCACTTCAATCGAATATGAATAGTGCCCTCTGGCACTTTTATCGATAGATAAGAATAATACCGGATAATTAAATTTGCGTGCCATTACTTCTGTGCCTGTAAATACCGAAGTGGGTTGGTTCAGGAAACTCATAATTAATCTGGTGTTAGCTTTTTTTGGACGTTGATCGCCTAGCATCAGAAAAAGTCCTTTTTCGCCTGCTTTGTGCTTAAGCAATAAAGTTTTAAACAGGCTTCTCATTTCAATACATTTTGTGCCAAAACGCTCACGCAGATTTTTGGTAAGCAAATCAAAAGTCTGATTTTTAAGTTGCTTATATATTGGGTTTAAGGGACTTTCCAAAGGTAAATCTAACCCCATTGGTGTCCACTCCCAGTTTCCAAAATGTCCCAGCATTAAAAAGGCGCTTTTGTCATCGGCATATATGTTTTTTACAATATCCAGATGATTGCACACAGTTCTTTTTCTGTATTCTTCGGCCGTAATATTCATCCGGTACATAGCCTCGATAAATAAATCGCTGAAATGACGGTAAAACTTTTTCTCAATCCGGATTATTTCTTTTATGGATTTTTCCGGAAATGAATTAGTCAGGTTTTTACGCACCACATCTCTTCTGTAACGTACCACATAATACATTAGTGGATACATTACATCGGAAAATAAATACAACACCCTGAGTGGCAGCAATGTGATAATATAAATAAGTGCGTAAATAAATTTGTACATATAATTTTCGTGTGTGTTTCAGATGCCTGAATGCATTTGACTTTGTGTATGCAAAGGTATAAAAATCCTCTCAAACGCAATAGAACAGCTTCTCCGTTTTCGGTTTAATAAAAAAAATTGTACTTTTGTGCGTCTAAAAAAACAGCGCCCCTGTAGTTCAATGGATAGAACGAAAGTTTCCTAAACTTTAGATTCGGGTTCGATTCCCGGCGGGGGTACTATTTTAGTCATTAAATGCATCGAGCGCTACTGTAGGCCTTCCATTGTTATCAAATGCACCCAGCGAATAGTTTTTCCAACCGCCATAGGCCTGTGGTTCCCAATACATAACACCAATTCCTTTGCTGTTTTTTACGGCTCGTACCCGCGTAATTAAATCGCGTATAAAACTACGACATACAGTGGCGTTGTCCCAGCTCATGCCACACTCTACCACCATCACTTCCGAACCGTAACGTGTGACCATGTCGTTCATATTAAGTTGTACCTGCGTGTTACAGTTTACCCAATCGTTTGAAATAGTGTACCAATACGGATAAACCGACATCCCAATTACATCCCACTTAGCGCCATTATTTTTTAAACCATCAAAAATCCAACGATACAATGCATTATCGTAGCCATTATTCAGGTGTACCACTACTTTTGCATTCGGAAAAACAGCTTTCACAGCATTGTAGCCCGAAAGTGTAAGGGCTGCATAATTGGCCATTGATACGGATGCCTTTCCTGTTTCCCACAACATACCGTTGCTGGTTTCGTTGCCAACCTGTACCCATTCAGGTTCAATCCCGCTGTTCTTCAACAGGGTTAATACTTCTGTGGTATGTGTGGCTACAGCGGTTTTAAGTTGCTCCATGTCGTAGTTTTGCCAGGCTGCGGGCTTGGTTTGTTTTCCGGGGTCGGCCCAGGTGTCGCTGTAATGAAAATCAATCATTATTCGCATACCCAGATTTTTAGCACGTAGCGCTTTTACAAGAACATCGGCGGCATTATTCCATCCATCAGTAGGATTAACCCACACGCGTAAACGCACTGAATTCATCCCGAGGTTTTTTAGCAATGCCATACCTTCAGTTTCGATACCACCAGTGCTATAAAATTTCTTACCAGCAGCTTCCATCTCAGTTATCCAGCTCACATCCGCACCTTTTGCAAACTTATCGGTGATTTCAGTGGTGTCGGTTGGGTCCGGGTCAGGATTATCGTTACCCTTACAACCGGCAGGTCCTGCCATTGTACAACAGAGCACAAGCAGGAATGAAGTTCTTTTTAAAAGTGCTATCATAATTGTATTAGATTTTTATCAATCAATTTGGCTTGCAAATTAACTCTTTTTTTTCATTCCAAAGTCTTTATCGATTTTTAAAAATGGGATAACAGCCAATGTTGGTATGGCAAGTAACATTATCAGGATAAAAAAGTTATGATAGCCTATTAGTTCCTGTAGCCAACCGGCTATCATTCCCGGCAACATCATACCTGCTGCCATAAAACCGGTACACATGGCATAGTGTGCAGTTTTATGTTCGCCCTGAGCAAAATAAATCATGTAAAGCATATAACCGGTAAATCCAAATCCATAACCAAACTGTTCGACGGCTACGGCTATATTAATAAGTAAAAAACTTTCGGGCATAACCGATGCTAAATACACATAGGCCAAATGTGGCAGTGTTATGCTGAGTGCCATGGGCCATATCCAGTATTTCAAACCTTTACGCGAAGCAGCTATTCCTCCTATAATCCCCCCAAGAGTTAAAGCAATTACACCTACAGTGCCATATACTATCCCCACTTCTTCGGTGGATAAACCGAGTCCGCCTACTTCACGGGCATCCAATAGAAATGGTGAAGCCATTTTAACCAACATGGCTTCGCCTAAACGATACAGAAGCATAAAAGCAATGGCTAAACCAATTCCTTTTTTAGTGAAAAATGCTAAAAAAGTGACAGCAAACTGATTAAACACTACAGAAGCTTTTGTGTTTATTAATTCCTCGTCGGAGGCAGGTTTTGGTAATGCAAACCGGTGATAAATGAAGAAAAGTCCAAACATACCTGCCAGAATAAAGAAAGTAATGCTCCAGGCAAAACGAATATCTGAAGAGTATCGTTCCATAGCCCCGGCTAAAATTATTAACAATCCCTGACCCGAAATCATGGCCAAACGGTAAAAAGTACTGCGTATACCCACAAAAAAAGATTGTTGGGAGTCGTTGAGAGCCATCATATAAAAACCATCGGCAGCAATATCGTGTGTGGCCGAGCTGAAAGCCATCAGCCAGAAAACAGCCAGTGTAGCCTGAAAATACAGAGGCGACGGGATGAGAAATGCTACGCCTGCCAACCCGGCTCCTATAAGTAGCTGCATTGAGACTATCCACCAACGTTTCGTTTTCAGGATATCTACAAATGGACTCCAAAACGGCTTAATAACCCATGGTAAATACAGCCAGCTTGTGTAAAGTGCTATGTCGGTATTTGAAACTCCCAACCGTTTGTACATAATTACAGCCACAGTCATTACAACCACATATGGAATTCCCTGAGCAAAATACAGGGTTGGAATCCATGTCCACGGGGATTTATTTGTTGTATTCATAATTTCCGGTAGGGACAGGTCGTGACCTGTCCTTTATCAAATTGCATTATTATTATCATTATTATTCAGGACAGGTTGCATCTGTCCCTAATCAAATTGCATTTATATCATTTTTTATTCAGGACAGGTCACGACCTGTCCCTACGTAATGCACATCATTGTGCCATCGCGCCGGGTTGTCCGAAATGTATTGAAAAATATTTTCATACCCATTGGCATCCCTAACGATATGATCGTGAAACGAACGTTGCCACCTGAAATCAATATGCCCTTCTGAATGAATTGCTTTTGAAACGGTTGTTTTGAAGGCCCCGATCAATTCTGAAACCGATTTTATTTTTATGTTTATCATGTCCTTTTTTGCCTCAATCCGGAAAAGAACGTGAACGTGATTTGGCATAACCACAGCATTGTGTATTTCCACGTATGGATATTGCTGTTCCAGCCAATGTAATTGCTCTTCTGCAATTTTACCGTTTTCGTTCAATTTCATACAACTATTATCTACAAATCCAAAATCGTGCGTTCTCTCATGAGTACATATCGTTACAAAATAAATTTGCTCTGAACTGTAATCAAATCCTTTTTTACGGTTTGGTTTACGGCTTTTGAATTCCATAATATGTGATTTATTGTGTATTTGTTTCAGGATTAGTGCTGATCTGCGACTAACATCCGTTTCAATATATCTTTTTTAAATCAGCGTTTCGGAAATAATGAATCAGTATTTCGTCGTAAAGATAGCCCTTTTCGCCCATAACGGCGGCACCAATCTGGCAAAGCCCTACACCGTGCCCCCAACCGGCACCGGTGAGGATAAATTTTTGCGGAATGCCATCTTCCATCTGTAATTTATCAACCACAAAAGCGGAACTGTACAGATGTGAGTTTGAAAGCCATTTACGTATCTCAAGTTCCTTACCTACAGTGATGGATTGTTTTGTGCCTACAATTTTGAGTTCGATTAACCGAGCCGATTCGCCGCGTTTTACCGGAATTAAATCCACAATTTGTCCGAAATCAATGCCTGAACGCCTCGCGAGCAATTCCGAAATTTCAGCCTGCGTATATTCCACTTTCCAACGGTAAAAGTCAGTCGTTTCCTGGTCGTAGTTATTCAGCACCTGCGCCAGTACTTTTTTGTCGGTAGTATTACAAAAGGCATCGGGCGATTGTCGGATCCACTTTTCGGCATTGGACTCTATGGTCAGGTCTGTTTCAAAACCTTCGGGATGTGTAGGATTATCCACTACTTTTACAAGGTAAGGATGATGCTCGGGCGCCCAGCAATTTTCGAAAGTTTCGCTGGCTCCACCGCACGATTTGGAAAAACGCGCATCACAAATTTGCCCGTCGTACATCAGTACTTCGCCACGTGTGGCGGCAATTGCCCTCGCTACGGCTTGCGTGGATGCCCGCGTAACTCCCTGATATCGCTGACAGTGGTCATCGGCACAAACATCAAAATTTGTATGTGCATCGCGTTCGTACCATTTTGTAATTGTGGCCTCCCCAACCCCTCCACAGGAGGGGCTTATAGAGTCAACACAAAGTGAATTGTCTTTTAAAAATGGGTTTTTCGAGTCCCTCTGTGGGGGATTTAGGGGGCTACTCAGCAGCCAGCTACGCGAGATTACGGCATGTGCTTTCAGCAATTCGTCGGAAGCAGTAGCACTCATCTCACTGGAAATAACGCTGGTAAGATAATCCTCAACAGAAATTCGGTTGATGGCTGTCAACTTTCCATTTTCAACTATCAATTTCAGAGCCCCTTTAAATTGCTGATTTTCTTTGCGTTCCCAATGGAAATTAATGCCGATTACCACATCAATCAGTTCAAAAAATGCATCGGGTGTAGTAGGTGCGAAACTTATTTCGTCCGAAATTTGATGATTAAACAGCACCTTATCATCAACCAGCAAGGCGACCTGATGGCCCGAAAAGAAGTTACCGGCAGCATCGGTAAATGTGCCGTGAAAAACAAATTCAATTTTTTCTGCCGATAAAATACCGACTTGTATAACCGGTTCGTTCTGAGTCATTTTAATTAATATGCTACCTGATTGTAAATGCTTTCAATGTCTTTTTGGGTAATTCGGTTAAAATGCGCTTCAACAGGCGTAATTATTACACCACACATTTCAACTGTAGCAGGGCTTATGAGTAACTGCGCATTGCCATCGGCCGTGTATTGCCACGGACGGAATGCTTTTCGTGGAATAACAAACAGGTACCACTTTTTATCTTCGAACAAGCATACCACATTCATCAATGGTTCGGCAACCTCACCCCCATCCCCTCTCCCTGAGGAGAGGGAAGTAAGAAAGGTATACAGTTTTTCAAATGCATCGCGCAGGCTATCACTATCTGTCGATTCGATACAATAATACGTTCTGAGATAGTTGCTTACCTGATAAAGCTGGTGTTTTTCGGTTGTAACCAGCAGGCTTGCATGCGTATTTTTTAGCCGTTTATAATCGTTTACCAACGGCAGAAAGTCTTTTGTACCAGCCTGAAAGTGCATGTGGTCGGGAGCTGAAGCTCCACATTGCGGGCCGTTGTAAAATACCAGATAATCCGACATGGCACGGGCAATAAACAACATATCGTTGATATAGGGCAGGATTTGTTGTGGTACATGTTCGCGGCGCGGTATGGTG
>JBLIZK010000234.1:0-7085 GCA_048859825.1 Paludibacter sp. | reverse complement strand
CTATAAATGGTATCAGCTCCAAAAACTACACAACGAGGACAAAATACGATTCTTTGTCAATACAGCCCACGACATTCGTACTCCTGTCACGCTGGTAATGGCGCCCCTTGATGATATCCGCAAAGATGAACAGCTTTCTTCAAATGCTGCTTATCTGCTCGATGTAGCCCGACAAAACATCCGCAAACTGAATACTATCACTACGCAGCTGCTGGAATTTGAAAAAATAGACTCAGGTAATCATTCATTAAAACTTAATACTGTTGATTTAAGGGATATATTGCAAGAAGAAATCAGCAGTTTCCAGAATGCGTGCGACAAAAAGAACATACAATTATCACTGACCTTGCCCGACTCTCCGGCAAATATGCTCGGCGACAATCATCTGCTTGAGATGATATTTGATAATCTGATATCAAACGCATGTAAGTACACCAATGCCGGTGGATACATCAATGTAGTGCTTAGTGCAACCAAAAATAAGGTGACTGCAGAAATAATTGACAGCGGCATAGGAATTCCTCAGAGCGACCATAAACATACTTTTTCTAAAGTGTTCAGGGCACAAAACGCAGTGGATACACAAGAAATTGGTACCGGATTTGGTTTGATACAGGTAAAACGCATTGTGAAAATGCTTCATGGCACTATAGAATTCAAGTCGGTAGAAGGAGAAGGTACCACTTTTACTGTCAGCTTTAAACGGGTTTACGATGAAGCAATAAATTCGTCAAGACAAACTCCCGTCAACAGTTTGTCTGATGATGACAATTACCCATTATCAGATAACGTCATCGAGTCGGATCACAATAAAGATGTAACTGTACTTATTGTGGAAGATAATGACGATTTGCGTCAATATCTCGGAAAAACATTTTCACCGGAATATAATGTCATTTTAATGCCTACGGCGGATGATGCGTTGTCCTACTTGTCGGAGGAATATCCGGATCTGATTATCTCCGATGTGATGATGCCCGGAACGCAGGGTGACGATTTTTGCAAAGCCGTAAAAAATAATCCTGAGACAGCCGGTATACCTGTGATACTTCTGACCGCCAAAACCGGTCATGACTCCATCGTGACCGGGCTTCAAAAGGGTGCTGACGATTATATTGCCAAACCGTTCAGCACAGAGATTCTGAAACTGAAAGTCCGGGGATCCATTGAAAACAGGAATCGCTTGCGCAGTTATTTACTCAAACAAGCTGTAGTACAGGTAACCTCCGATAAGACGGCTAATGAGATAGACCATGCGGATGAAAAAAGAATAGAGCCGGAATTATCGGCCAGCGACCGCGAATTTATGGAAAGAATCACAGAAATTGTAGTGAGTAATATGAGCAACACAGACTTTAGCATTGACATACTCTGCCGCGAAATGGCAATGAGCCGAACTCTGTTATATGGCCGGCTGAAGTCGCTAACAGGAAAAGCTCCCCAGGAATTTATCAGGATACTTTGTCTTGAGCGGGCAGCCGACTTGTTGCGGCAAGGAATGTCTGTTACAGATGTAGCCGATGCAACCGGTTTTATCAACGCTAAATATTTTAGCACCATTTTCAAAAAACATTTTGGGGTACAGCCCAGCAAATTTTTCGAAAAAGGATAGTTCACCCAATAAAAAACTCTTCTAACCTACAGGTTTTTTCATAAATCTAAAAGAAACCTCCACTCTACAGCCTTTGACATTCAGCTATTTATTAAATATGTCAGCAATCAAACTCTAAATGTCGGCAATCAAACCCGATAAGAAGTGTGAGCTTACTATTTTTGCGCCAAGTCTGCCGGAATTACTTTGGCAGAAGCTTTACAACTGTGTTTAACTTTAAAGTTATTTTGGTAAGCAAATGAACAAATTCACAACACTCCTTATCACCCTCGCGTGGGGAATGTGTACAGCCTGTTCGTCGAATAGAGATGAACCCGATGTATCTCCACCCCTGCCAACATCGAATGAAATCGTCATATTTCAAGATGAGTTCAAAACTTTCAATACCTCATTTTGGAATAAAGAAACCCATGCTGCCGGATGGACCAATCAGGAGTTGCAATCCTACGATCCTTCTCATGTAACTGTTGGGAAAGACGGCGACAAAACAGTACTGATACTAACAGCCGAACGTAAAAATGGCCTAATTATGTCGGGCAGAGTAAATACAAAAGCGAAGAAAAGTTTCAAATATGGAAAACTTGAAGCGAGTATCAAACTGCCTAGAACAGCCAACGGACTTTGGCCTGCATTGTGGTTGATGGGCGACAATAACAAAGAATGGCCAGCCTGCGGCGAAATAGACATTATGGAAATGGGAGATGCCGAAGGAATAAAATCGGGCAATACAACGAAACGTGTCAATACAGCTCTTCATTTCGGGCCTGATGTCAAAAATCACGAACAGCAATATTTTAGCTCTAATGCTACTGCGAATCTGCAGGACGGCAATTACCATCTATACACAATGGTTTGGGACGAAAATAAAATTGCAGTGTCTATTGACAACATTCCCTTTAATACATTTGATATAAAGAACAATCCCTATTTTCATGGCAATTTCTTCGTTTTACTGAATCTGGCAGTTGGTGGCGCATACACCGGTATAACCAATATTTCGGGAATAACTGCGTTGAAGGAGGGCGAAAAAGCAGCTATGTATATTGACTGGATAAAAATTATTGAGACTAAATAATCTATAATACACATGAAAGAAAAAGTAATTTCAAGAACAGTGTTGTGTGGAGCATTGCTTTTAGGTATCGCAACAATGGCTACGCCAGTTGTAGCGTTTGCCCAACAGGCTACTACACAGAACGGTGTCTCTCTAAAAAAAGTGGCGGGAACTGTAAAGGACGAAGGAGGCCCGGTAATAGGCGCTTCTGTTATGGAAAAAGGGACCACCAATGGCACCACTACGGATGTCGACGGCAGGTTTACACTGAATGTAAAAGCCGGTGGAACCTTAGTGATTAAATATTTAGGTTACAAGAGTGCCGAGGTAAATGTGTTGTCCGAATCGATTTCAGTGAAATTGGAACAGGATAACAAAGTTCTGAATGAGGTTGTAGTTACTGCATTAGGCATTAAACGCGACCGCAAAGCTTTAGGCTATGGTTTAGAGGAAGTGAAAGGTGGAGTATTCGAAAAGGCGAAAGAAACAAACGTAGTCAATTCGCTTGCAGGTCGGGTAGCCGGTCTTGTGGTAAGTCAAACAGCAGGTGGTGCTTCCGGATCAACCCGCGTAATTCTTCGTGGAGCAACAGAAATGACAGGTAACAACCAACCGCTTTATGTAATAGACGGAGTACCGTTGGATAACTCAAATTTTGGTTCGGCAGGAACTAGTGGTGGCTACGACCTGGGTGATGGTATTTCATCAATCAACCCTGATGACATTGAAAGTATGTCGGTGCTCAAAGGTCCGGCCGCTTCAGCGCTCTACGGTAGCCGCGCAAGTCATGGTGTAATTCTTATTACCACCAAAAAAGCCCGGAATGAACGCTATTCGGTGGAATATAACGGAACGCTTACTGTTGATAACCAATTGTCTAAATGGAATAACATTCAGCAGACTTATGGAATGGGAAGCAATGGTAGTTACAGCATTGATGCCGTGTCAAATACGAACAAGAGCTGGGGTCCAAAAGCGGATGGTGGCAATATGTTACGATATTTTGACGGTACCGAGCATCCGTATCTCATAATACCGGACAATACTTCGGGATTCTTCCGAACCGGTCTGACTGCCAACAACAGCGTTACAGTATCGTCCAGTACCGGAAATACCGGGCTGCGTTTTACGCTTACAGACTTGAGGAATAAAGATATAGTTCCAAAAACAAACATGGTTCGTAACATCTTTAATCTTAGAGCAAACACTACATTAAAGAAAGTAGATCTCGATTTCTCGATGAACTACACGCATGAAAATGTACAAAACCGTCCGGCATTGGGCGACAGTAAGTCAAACATAGGTAAGAATCTTATGACGCTTGCTAACACTTACGATCAGGCCTGGTTGCGCACCTATCAGGATGAAAACGGTGAATATTCCAACTGGAACGGAATGGATCCATACAATGTCAATCCTTACTGGGATGTGTACAAAAACTCCAATGAATCGAAAAAAGATCTGTTCCGTCTCCATGCTTCGGCCGTATGGAACATTGGATCGCATCTCAAAATAAAAGGTACCGGTGGTGCCGAACTTAACTGGTTCAACTTCCAGGACTTCAAAGCACCAACTACGCCCGGGTACGAAGCCGGTTATCTTCAGAACAACCAGTTCCAAAACAAAATGTACAATTTTGAATTGATAGCCACCTATAACAACCGTTGGAATGATTTTGACTTCACAGGTACTGTAGGAGCTAACTTGTACATGATTGATAAACAAACGTCCATAATCACTGCACAGGATATGCAGATACGCGATGTGGTAGCTCTTATGAGTTTTAACGAAACCAGTCTTCAGGAAAATAGCTACAGTAAGCAAATTAACTCTGTATTCGGAGCTGTGAATTTAGGGTGGCGTAACCTTGTTTACCTGGATGCTACAATTCGTGGAGATAAATCATCAACACTTCCTGTAAACAACAATACTTATGTTTATCCTTCGGTATCAGGTAGTTTTGTGTTTTCCGAACTACTTAAGCGCAACGATATGTTGCCTTATGGAAAAATGAGAATGTCGTGGGCACAGGTTGGATCAGATACAGACCCTTACAAACTGGGACTTGTATATTCCAAGTCGAAGTTTACCTATCCTGGTTATACCATTGGATATATCGACAATGAGGTGATTCCTAACAAAGATCTTAAACCAACAAAAACCAACTCGTTTGAAGTAGGTTTTGAAACAAAATTCCTGAACCAACGTTTAGGCTTGGACTTTACTTATTACAACCAGATTTCACGAAATCAGATTATCGGTATGGCTTCGAGCTGGACAACAGGTTACCCTTACCGCTTGATTAATGCCGGTGAAATCCAGAATCAGGGTATTGAGGTAGCACTTAACACACGTCCGGTGCAGGCTGGTGATTTTTCGTGGGATTTGAATCTGAATTTTTCGAAAAATAACAATAAAGTAAGGGAGCTTACCGATAACATGGATATGTTTGAGCTTGAAAAAGCATCGTGGCTTGATGTGCAGGTAGCTGCAAAAGTAGGTGAGAATTTTGGTTCAATCGTTGGTCCTGATTTCAAACGGAATGCAGATGGGCAAGTTCTTATCGATCCTGCCACTGGTTTGCCTATGTATGACAAGAGTAACCACGTATTGGGTAATGCCTCGTGGGACTGGACAGGAGGTCTCAATACAACATTTAAATATAAAAATATTGGTTTGACAGCTTTGTTCGATGTAAAAGTTGGAGCTGATCTTTATTCTATGTCGCAACGTGCAGCTTATGAATCAGGTAAGAGCTTAGCCACATTAGACGGTCGTGAAGCATGGTACACATCGGAAGAGGAACGTCAGGCCGCTGGAATTGCTAAAGGTTCAGCTTCGTGGAATCCAACCGGAGGTTTCGTTTCTCCGGGTGTTATCGATAATGGAGATGGAACCTATCGTCCAAATGACATCAAAATCAATCCTGAAACTTATTGGATGAGTGTGAGCCGCAATGCTCCGGCAATGTTCATTTATGACAACTCTTACGTAAAATGCCGTGAAATCACCCTTAGTTACCAGTTCCCTAAAAAATGGTTAGGCAAGGTTGTTCAGGATATGTCACTCTCTTTTGTAGCACGCAATCCGTTCATCGTATGGAAAAATATTCCTAATATCGATCCTGATTCCAACTACAATAACACGACCGGTATGGGACTTGAATATGGTTCACTACCGTCGCGCAAAAGCTATGGTGTTAACCTTTATGTAAAATTTTAATCATCTGAAAAAATAATGAAAACTAATATACGAACATATATATTGTTATTGCTGACAATATTCGCTGTTACGGTCAGTTCCTGTAGCGACAGCTATATGGAAAACTTAAATACCGACCCGTCAAAGGCAAACAGCATCGATCCTAATGCACAGCTGACAACAGCCGAATTGCAGACCTACGGTGATCTTGGAATGGTGGAAATGTACCGAAATTACCATTATGCTTTCGCACAACAATTGATGGGTTGTTGGAACACCACAAATTATGGAGGTCGCCACACTATCGACAACAATGAAATGGGCCGTATGTGGATATCTTTTTATCCAAAAGCGATTAAAAACCTGACAGACGGTATAGCCCGTAGCAATGAAAATGCATCATTGACAAATGTCAATGCAGCATTACGCATATACCGGGTTTACATGTTGTCATTATTGACGGATGTTTATGGTGACGCTCCTTGTAGCGAAGCCGGGTTGGGTTATCTGGATGGAAAATTCAATCCGCGTTATGATACGCAGGAAGAAATTTACACCTGGTTTTTCAAAGAGTTGAAAGAAGCCGGTACAGCCCTTCAACAGTCCGGAGATAAAATTTCGGGCGATGTGATCTACAAAGGAGATGTTATCAAGTGGAAAAAACTGGCGAACTCGCTTCGTCTTCGCTATGCAATGCGTATTTCTGATGTAGCACCCGAAAAAGCGAAACAGGAATTTGAAGATGCCTTGTTGGGTGACGGAGGAGTATTCTCCAGCGCTTCTGACGATGCCCTGATTAAATACATGGAAATACCATTTAGTTTCGGACAGGAATCTTATACTGATTATCGTGGCAATGCGTTGTCAAAGTTGCTTTTCGGAAACGACCCGGCCAATAACCCGAGCTATCTGTGTTCTACATTTTTCAACCAAATGAAGAATTCGGGCGACCCACGTACCTACCGCATCGCACGTTTCTATTATGACGGACTGATGAGTTCTACAAGTACAAACAATCGTATCGATCTTACGGAAGAAGTACTGGCGAAAGGTGTCACTATGAATCCACGTGATCCGGGAGCATTTTCATGGGAACCATGGCCAACCGGTTACGAAAGTGATATAATGAAAGCAATAGCTTTGACCAATCCGTCGGTGGCTACAAGTATGGCCAGGGAAACAGAACCTAAGTTGGCTAACAACTTCCTGAAAAGTGAC
>JBLIZK010000233.1:0-2214 GCA_048859825.1 Paludibacter sp. | reverse complement strand
TATAATTCTTTATTGTATGGCCATTGTAACGATCAACGCCGGCTTTTGTGCTTATCCATACAGCACCGTACTGATCTTCAATAATACTAAATACTCTGTGATTGCTCAACCCATCGGAATGAGTCAAATATCTCACATCGGTTATAGGCAATGCAGCAGCATATCCAATCGGGCTAATTAAAAATACCAGTAAGGCGAGTATATGTTGAATATTTCGGGACATTGTTTACGGGTTTATTCTACGATGAAAGCTGTTTGTGATGTCAAAGATACAATTTTTTGAAAGCAAATCACAACCTGTAAGGTCAAAGGCAATGCGCGTGTAGTGCTGTTTGTAATCTCAAAGATACATCCCGATAGCTATCGGGGTTGAAAGCAAATCACAAGGTATTACATCAGAGGCGACTAAAGTTGATCGCTGTATATGTTCTCAAAAACACATCCTAATAACAATCGGGGCTGAAAGCAATTAAATCTCAAATTATTATAAAAATATTTCTGGTAATATCCCACCTACAAACAGAGATAATCCCAATTATTTTATTAAAAATATTTAAAAATAGTAGTAGCCAACTAAATTAATTTTACAATCTTTGTAATCAATAAATACACAAACTACAAATCTCAACTTTATGGAATTCATTACAAATGCCGCACCTCTTCTGCAGGTATTCTGGTATATTGCTTTACCTGCCAGTCTGATTTTTATTGTACAAACAATTTTGACTTTTATTGGTGCCGACTCAGGCGATGCCGATGGAGTAGATACCGACTTTGATGGGGGCGATGCTCCTTTTCAACTCTTTTCGTTTCGCAACTTAATCAATTTTTTACTGGGTTTTGGCTGGACTGGTATTTCTTTTTACAACAGCATACAGAACGCTGCTTTGTTAATCATAGTTTCACTCGTGGTGGGTTGCTTATTTGTATTGTTGTTTTTTGTCATTATCCGACAGCTAATGAAATTATCGGAAAACAACAGCTTTGAAGCATCAAAAACACTGAATATGTTAGCCGAAGTATATACACCCATACCCGCCCAAAAGGGTGGTACCGGCAAAGTGCTGGTAAGTTACGGTGGCTCAGTTCACGAACTGGAAGCAATGACTGAGCAGGAAAGCATTGCAACAGGCAGTCAGGTTAAAATAGTCCGTATCGAAAACAACAAAATATTAATCGTAGAAAAACTCTAAATCACAATTCAGAAAAAAAATGATTACACCAATTTACATCATTATTGCGGCTGTAGTAGTTGTATTTGTCACTATCTCAGCTTTAGTTTCGCGTTACAAACGTTGTCCGTCCGACAAAATTCTGGTAGTTTATGGAAAAACAGGAGGCACTTCGGCCAAGTGTATTCACGGTGGTGGAGCATTTATATGGCCGGTAATTCAGGATTATGCATTCCTCGACCTGAAACCATTATCCATCGAAGCAAATCTGACAAATGCATTAAGCCGACAAAACATACGTGTGGATGTACCCTGTAGGTTTACTATTGCCATATCAACCGATGCGGAAAATATGAACACTGCTGCTGAGCGTTTATTGGGATTAAATTCCGAAAATATTCAGGACCTTGCCAAAGATATTCTGTTTGGTCAGTTACGTTTAGTAATTGCTACCATGACCATTGAAGAAATTAACTCCGACCGTGATAAATTTTTGGATAATATCTCGAAAAATGTGGATAGCGAGTTGAAAAAAATCGGTTTAAAACTTATCAACGTAAACGTTACGGATATAAAAGACGAATCCGGCTATATAGAAGCACTGGGTAAGGAAGCAGCCGCTAAAGCTATTAACGAAGCCAAAATCAGCGTTGCCGAACAGGAAAAAATTGGGGAAACCGGAAAAGCAATGGCCGATAGGGAAAAAGACACTCAGATAGCCGAAACACACCGCGACCGCGACGTAAAAATTGCCATTACACAAAAAGACCGCGAAGTGAGTATTGCTTCGGCGGCAAAAGACGAATCGATTGGTAAAGCTGAAGCCGAAAGAGATACACGTATAAAAACATCAGAGGCCAACGCATTGGCTATTAAGGGGGAAAATGAGGCCAAAATTCAGATTGCACAATCGGATGCATTGCGTCGCGAAAAAGAGGCCGAAGCATTGAAAATTGCCATGGCTTCAGAGAAAGTGCAACAGGCGAAAGCCCTCGAAGAAGCCTACCACGCTGAACAGGCTGCCGAAAACGCACGTGCTGAA
>JBLIZK010000232.1:0-2260 GCA_048859825.1 Paludibacter sp. | reverse complement strand
AGGACACCCCTCAAGGGTTACACAATTTAGCTCTTTACCAACCGATGCCATATAAGCAGTGGTAATACCCAGTGAAGTACCTAATTCCAATACATTTTTATAATGATAGGTATTAATTATTCTGAAAAGCATTTTTCCGGTTTTGGCCGACGAAAGCGATTTAGCAGCAATGCTACTAACCTTTACCATACGCGACTTTGATGTTCCAAAGTCACGTTTATCAATTATCATTTTGGATTTAAGTAATTCTGAACGTCTTTGTTCAATTAAGCCAAATGAATAGAAAGGCCAGTTTTCCATTAATACAAAACGAACAAAGTGGAATAAAAAGGGAGAGTGCACGCCATAACCTTTTGTATGACGTGCAGTAATTCTGTGAAACAGAAAATAGTATGCCTGAAATAGTTTTTTTTTCAATTCTGTCAAATTATTGTAATTCCACGTTCGGCACAAAATTCAATCGCCATTTCGCGCAACTTGAATTTTTGTATCTTACCACTTCCGGTAAGCGGATACTCATTTACAAAAAAGATATATCGTGGAATTTTATACCTGGCAATTTTGTTCTTGCAATACTCACGTACATCCTCTTCCTGTATTTCTGCACCATCGTGTGGAATAATAAAAACTCCTACATCCTCGCCATATTTAGGCGATGCTACCGCAACTACCTGAGCATCTTTAACGCCCGGCATATGATATAGAAACTCTTCAATTTCGCGAGGTGAGATATTCTCACCTCCCCTGATTATCATATCTTTAATTCGACCTGTAATGCGATAATTCCCGTCCGAATCTTTAACCCCTAAATCGCCCGAATGCAAAAAGCCATTTTTATCAATTACCTGGGCTGTAGCCTCCGGGTTCTTGTAATATCCTTTCATCACATTATAGCCACGACAACATATTTCACCCTGTACACCATCGGGGCATATTTCGCCTGTAACGGGATCGATCACGGCCACTTCGACAAACTCAAAGTCGCGACCTACAGTTGTACAACGGGTTTCGAAACTATCGGTAATACGTGTTTGCGTCATACCGGGCGAGGTTTCTGTTAGTCCGTATACACTGGTAATAGTCATAAACATTTTCTCGCTTACCTGACGCATTAGTTCAACCGGGCACAATGCCCCTGCCATTATTCCGGTACGCAGTGAGCTTAAATCGAACATATCGAACATTGGATGATTCAGTTCTGAAATAAACATGGTAGGCACACCATATACAGCAGTACATCGTTCTCTGTGAATAGATGCAAGCGTAATCAGCGGATCGAATTTTTCTACCATCACCAGCGTACAACCATGAGTCAGACAGTTCATTACAGCCAACACCACTCCAAAACAGTGAAAAAGAGGTACGCAAACACACAACTTATCATCGGATGTAAAATCCATATGCAACCCTGTGAAGTAACCGTTGTTTGCAATATTATGGTGCGAAAGCATCACCCCTTTCGGGAAACCGGTGGTACCTGAAGTATACTGGATATTTACAACATCATGACAATTTACAGTGGATTTTACAGCATGAAAATTTTCGAAAGATTTATTAGCACCCAGCAACAGAATTTCAGGCGTATTGTACATACCTCTGTGCTTTTCCTGTCCCATAAATACTATATTCTGTAGCTCAGGAAAACGACTTGAATTTAAATCGCCCCGCTGACGGGTTTTCAACTCCGGCACTAAACTATAAATTGTTTGAATATAATCATTTCCCGAAACTCCATCGGTCATACAAAGTGTATGCATATCAGAGTTTTCAATTACAAAAGCCAACTCATGTGCTTTATAGTTCGTGTTTACCGTAATTGAAACCGCTCCAATTTTGGCACATGCAAACATATAGCTCAACCAATCAGGGACATTTTGAGCCCATATTCCAACATGTGTACCCCTGGTAACACCCAGAGTCAATAATCCATTGGCAAGAGTATCTACTCTTAAATTAAATTCGGCCCAGGTAAACCTCAGGTTTCTATCAGGATATACAATAAAATCCTTTTCGGGCACTTTATTGGCCCAAAGTTCCAGCCACTCACCCAGCGTATGGTCAAATAATGTATTTGTCATATTCCTTCAAATCAATACGGTGCATACACTACAGCCAGAATTACTGCGGGTTCATTATTAACTCCCGAAACCAAATGCTCGACTATTGAGTCGTAGTAAATACTTTCGCCGGCTTCCAACACGTATGAGTGAACGCCATAATCAATTTTCACTTTGCCGGATAACACATAAATAAACTCCTC
>JBLIZK010000231.1:0-3295 GCA_048859825.1 Paludibacter sp. | reverse complement strand
TATTTGTGTTTGATAATTTACGCCGGGGGCCGTACTATATCGGTATTGTTCATTGTATGTAGCCTGATGTAATTCACCGCCAATTGGTGTATATAGCAACAGCAATACAATTCCTGATATAATTATAAAGGACCAAATATAAATTATCTGATATTTTCTTTCCATTAATTTATGCTATAAAGCAACTTTCTGACACCTTAAACAATAATTTTGCTATAAAGTTCATGCCATTATTATTAATTCTAACTTTTCAAAAATCTTTCTCCGGCTATATACGGGCAGTCAAAAATCAGCTTATTACAGCTTGCAAAAGTAATATTTTATTCCGTATAATCCTATTATTGAACTCAAAATGCATATTTTTTACGACATTTATAATAGATACTATTACAAAATCTTTCAATTTTCGCAATATTTCTAAATATTATTAAATACATTATAGGCCACCAATCTGTCATACCTATCCGAAGGCGATTTGTAGTAAACAAAAATGGCATATTCATTACCGGTTTGCCAAAAACTACCTTCCGTTTTTTCAACTTTTGCCACCTGCTCATTCGTTTTTAAAAAACGGTATTGATAATTGTAACCTCCCTGTTTTAGTTTGGCTTTGTAAATGTATTTCCTTGCACTAAAATCGTAAATCATCTGAGCATCCCGGCCGATAATATTATAATTAAAATCACCCTGACAAAGCACCTTCCCATCCAAAAACGGTTCAGGAGCATTTAATTCAAAGTATACATCCATATAATCGGCTTCCAGATTTGAATCAGAAAATGCTTCCTGGTTATTAATTACAAACTTGCCATTCGCATCAAAACTATGCTCATAAGTAACAGGTTTTAGTTTATCGCCCAATAAAAATGCGCTGTATTTGTTGTCAATGTATTTCACACTTTCCACACCTCTGCCCGCGTTATAAACCGACGAAATATCAAATACGTGGAATTCATTTCCACCCTCAAAAATCAGCTTCGGATTATTAGTGTACTTTAATGTACTCCCGTTAATGTAAGTAGGCTTTAAACCAGTCACTTCATTATCAGAACGGTTGTTTTGTCGTACTACAACCTTTAGTTCTTCATCCGTATTCTGAAGTTTTAAGGCAGAAGTGTTTAGCTCAAAATCCAATTGCTGATAGCGTCCATTCAATTCGATATCAGTATTATATCTTACTGTTGCATTTAGCAATACTTTGGGTTCGTACACCCAAATACGCACCTGAGCAACAGTTTTATGCGAATTATCCGTTTCGTATATCTTAACCAGATAATTACCCGAAATCTTAAACTTCATGTCGTTATTTGGTAAACTAAAACTGTAATTCGTGTACAATGTTGTGGTGTTTACAGAACGCTGATAATCCGAAATCCAGGCGGAAGTAAAACCATCAATGTATTCATTTGTCGAAATTTCACTTTCAGTCCAGTCGGCTTTGCAATGCACCAATGTATAACCATAATTTTTCGATAAATGCGACATTTGATCAAAACTGATTTTTAATACATCATCGCTACCTAATTGTATAGTTGCATTCCCGTATTTTTCAGCATCTCTTCCTATTCGAAGAGTTTTTATTTCAGAATCGAAGATTTGAGTTTGGTTTTGCCCACACACAAACACTGCCTGTAAAACACAAGCCACTAATATACTGTATCTTAAACCATTTAAACTCATAATATTTATATCTTCAAAACCGTTCAAATATCAACTATCTTCTATTATTATCAAACTTAATGCCAAAGATAACGATTAATCTCGGGTTATTATTGTCAAAAAAATTAAGTTTTTTACCTGAAATACTTTTTTATTACCAGATAATTATCTGTTACATTTTTTAGCCTATAAGAATTATTACAACTTTATAATAGAAGTTAAATAAATAACTAAATCGCTGTATTTCTGACAGATATAAATACAGAAAAAAATCCGTAATTAACTCATTAATCCAAATAAATTAAGTAATTTTGCGGGACTTTATTTTGCAAAGAAAAGAGTATTTGCAGCATTGAATACAAAACAATTAAAAGCATATATTTCAATCAATTAAATCAAAAATATGGCAAACCTGATTAAAACAAAACGTGGTTTGGATATAGTGATTGGTGGTATTGCAAAAGAAGTAACCGAAGCATCGGTTATTTCGGATGTAATTACAATTAATCCTGACCATTACCATGCCATTACTCCCAAAGTAGTGGTTAAAGAAGGTGATACGGTAAAGGCCGGCACACCTTTGTTTTATAACAAAGCTATAGAAAGCATGAAATTCGTAGCGCCGGTTAGTGGCAAAATTTTGGCTGTTAACCGTGGCGAACGACGAAAAGTAATGAGTATAACTATTGCTTGCGACAAAGAAATTGCATACGAAAATTTCACATTGGGCACTCCCGAAAAAATGAATAGCGACGAAATCAAATCGGCTTTGCTGACTTCTGGTTTATGGGCTTACATTAAACAACGGCCTTACGATGTAATTGCCAACCCGGCAAATACTCCTAAGGCCATTTTTATTTCAGGTTTTGACTCGGCGCCATTGGCACCTAACAACGAATTTGTGTTAGCCGGCGAAATGGAACATTTCCAGACTGGTATCAATGCATTGGCTAAACTCACTCCGGGTAAAATACAATTGGGTGTGAAAAATGGCAGCACATTTTACAACAATGTAAAAAATGTGGAAATCACAGCTTTTGCGGGTCCTCACCCTGTAGGGAATGTGGGCGTACAAATTAATCAGGTATCGCCGGTAAATAAAGGTGAAGTTGTTTGGACTGTACAACCACAGGATGTTGTATTCATCGGTAAGTTGTTCAACACCTCAAAAGTGGATTTGAAACGCAAAGTGGCCATTACAGGTCCTGAAGTAAATTCGCCTGCCTATATCGAAACGATTGCCGGTACACAAATTCAGGCATTAACAGCTTCAAAAGTGAAAGCAGGCAATGTACGATATATCAGCGGCAATGTATTAACCGGAATCAAATCGGATAAAACCGAAGGCATTGACCCATATGCTACTCAGATAACAATTATCAAAGAAGGTGACGATGTTCACGAAATGTTCGGATGGGCCATGCCACGTTTCAACAAGTTTAGTGTGAGCAATACTTACTTTACCGGCTTAATGCGTTTAATGGGTAAAAAAGAATTCGATTACGACACCCGTCTTATGGGTGGTGTGCGTGCCATTATCATGTCGAACGAATATGATAAAGTATTCCCTATGGATATCTATCCTGAATACCTTATTAAATCCATGATTACCGGCAATATCGACAAAATGGAAGCT
>JBLIZK010000230.1:0-3448 GCA_048859825.1 Paludibacter sp. | reverse complement strand
TCAAAAAGCAGTTCATCTGTTTTACTTTCGTATTTGCCGGTTAATTCTAATGTTATAGCAGTATCAGGCGCTTTCAAAGCAATCAGCTTAGTTAGTTCAATTACATTTGAGAAGCCTTTATCGACATTAAACCAACCACTATAATAAATACATAGTTGATTATTTAATATACGTGGCGGAAGGTACGGAATGTATGATAATGAAGGATAATAAGGTACTGTACATTTCTTTTTCCAGAAAAACAGTTTGAATAACAATGATTTATGGTATTCGCCAAATATAAATTTATCAGTTAACAGGCCTGCTAACAGGTTGATAAGTAGTAATATAATGAATTTTGGTGTTTTGGTCAGAATTGTAGAGCCTTGAAGATGTTTCTTGGATGGAATCCACTCTGTTACATCGTAAATAATTCTAACGGGCCTCCATGCAAGTTTTGCAGCCAAAATTCCTGTTGGGCTATCGCATATTATGCTGTAAGGCTGGTATTGGCGGATAATTGAAATCAGGTATCGTAATTGAGCAAGAACCCCGAGCGTGTTTATTTTTTGAGAGCAAAACTGAACACCATTTTCAGAATTTGTTTTGACTTCGAACGATGAAAATATATATACTTCATGCCCGCTTTCAACCAACGATTTAGCCTGATGGTAGAAGGTGCGGTCGTCGGTACTGCTGTGAAATGTGTTGATAAACAGCAGTTTTTTCATTTTCTGATACGTTTTAATATACCCGTTATCATATCGGGGCGATTTTTGCGAATCACAAAATAAGGTTTATTATGCGCTCCGAATCCTTTGTAAAACCGGGCTATTGTTTCAATACGCGATCCTTCAAAGTCAAGTAACAGATTTTTACCGGAATATTTTTCTATTATTGAAAGTATGATCAGAAACATTGCTGACGAAAGTCGCCCTTCATCATTAGTAACCGGAAAAAAATTAACTATCCTATTGTTCGTTTTATGAAAACAGGCTGAAGCAATGATTGAGCCTTCGGTGTTACGTGCTGTCAAAATGTCAATTGATTGACGCCTGGAGGCTTCTTCAATTATCCGAAACATGGTGTTTAACTCAGGTACATAACTTACATTGGCATTAGCGCGCATAAACTCTTCTGTTTCTGAGTTGAATGCGTTGTAATGTACAGTAATTCCGGCCTTTAGCGCTTTGGCAGTATTGCGAACAGTATTCTTCGAAAAATGAGTATTCAGTTCTGTAAATGGCTTGTTTAATTTTAGAATTAAATTGGTATAACCATGTCCATGGGGAGGATTGTGTTCATTCAGGTTTATTTCGTAACTAAGGTAGGGGATAGCTTGTATAAATTGCTGAATGATTTCGATTGTTATATCGAACTCAGAAAACAAACCCAATTGTTGTGTAAGAGCCGGTTGTACCAAATAGTTTATTCCAAACTTTTTCTTAGCCGGCAATGGCATAATGTATTCGTAGTTCTCGCTCACCAATGCTTCCCAGTCGGGCGATACAATATCAAGGTACCACGATTGAGCATAAGGCAACGACCCCTGCGAGACAGCTATTCTTTTGTCCCAAAGCAGGTAGTCAATTGCCTTATTTCTCAGATGTTGAATTTGCATTATCAGGCCATCAGTTTTTTGTAACGTATTCGTTTCGGACCCTCATCGCCCAGTCGACGTTTTTTGTTTTCTTCGTATTCAGAGTACGAACCTTCGAATACGAAAATCTCCGAATTTCCTTCAAAAGCAATAATGTGAGTACAAATACGGTCGAGGAACCAGCGGTCGTGCGAAATAACCACTGCACAGCCGGCAAATCCTTCCAATCCTTCTTCGAGTGCACGCAATGTGTTAACGTCAATATCGTTGGTAGGCTCGTCGAGTAACAGTACGTTGGCTTCCGATTTTAAAGTCAGGGCCAGGTGAAGGCGGTTACGTTCACCACCGGAGAGCACACCGCAAAGTTTTTCTTGATCGCCACCGGTGAAGTTGAAACGCGAAAGATAAGCGCGGGCATTAATTTCTTTTCCTCCGACACGAATAAACTCTGTTCCTCCCGAAATAACCTGATATACTGTTTTGTTTGGGTCGATATCGGCATGGCTTTGGTCGACATAACCAATTTTTACTGTTTCTCCTACATCAAACGTTCCTTTGTCGGCAGTTTCAAGCCCCATCATCATGCGGAAAAGTGTGGTTTTACCAGCGCCGTTGGGTCCGATAATGCCTACAATGCCGTTGGGAGGCAGCATGAAATTGAGGTTTTCGAACAGCAGTTTATCGCCAAAAGCTTTGGCCACTCCAATGGCTTCCACTACTTTATTTCCTAAACGGGGTCCGTTGGGAATAAATAATTCCAGTTTTTCTTCTTTTTCTTTCTGGTCTTCGTTCATGAGGCGATCATAAGCTTCCAAACGGGCTTTACCCTTGGCCTGTCGGGCTTTAGGAGCCATACGTACCCATTCGAGCTCACGTTCCAATGTTTTGCGGCGCTTGCTGGCCTGCTTTTCCTCCTGGGCCATACGGGCAGTCTTTTGGTCGAGCCACGATGTGTAATTGCCTTTCCATGGAATACCTTCACCACGGTCGAGCTCCAGAATCCATCCGGCCACATTGTCCAGAAAATAACGGTCGTGGGTGATGGCAATTACCGTTCCGGCATATTGCTGCAGGTGATGTTCAAGCCATTCTACCGACTCGGCATCGAGGTGGTTGGTCGGCTCGTCGAGTAATAATATATCGGGTTGACGAAGCAACAAACGGCACAAAGCCACACGGCGTTTTTCACCTCCCGAAAGATTTTTCACTATTGCATCTTCAGGTGGACAACGGAGGGCGTCCATAGCACGTTCCAGCTTATTGTCAATATTCCATGCATCGGCATGGTCTAAAAGTTCCTGCAATTCACCCTGACGGGCAATTAGTTGATCGAAATCGGCATCCGGGTCGGCAAACTTCTCGTTTATCTCATCAAATTCACGTAGCATGTCCATGATTTCCTGCACGCCTTCCTGCACAATTTCTTTTACAGTTTTTGTAGGGTCAAGTTGTGGTTCCTGCTCCAGATATCCAACAGAATAGCCCGGTGAGAATACAACCTGTCCATCGAAACTTTTTTCGACACCTGCTATGATTTTTAACAGGGTGGATTTACCTGAACCGTTTAAACCGATAATACCGATTTTTGCACCATAAAAAAACGAAAGGTAAATATTATTTAATACTTTTTTTTGTGGCGGGAAAGTTTTGCTTAACCCCACCATTGAGAAAATTACTTTTTTATCGTCAGACATATCTTGAAGTTAGAAATTAGAAATCAAAAGTTAAATATTGGATGATTAAAATCAATATATACATTTTAATGGAAGCATACCTGGCAAATTGAATTGAAGAATACATCGTGAATTCTACCACAGGTATTTTTACCGGCAGTACTTGCTGTTTTAGCTTCTTTTTTACAAAGATACA
>JBLIZK010000229.1:0-6936 GCA_048859825.1 Paludibacter sp. | reverse complement strand
GGGATGTGTACACCGACGAAATCACCTTTTGGTGCCAATTCAAAGTTCTGTATTTCTAAATCCTTATCAAAACTAACTGCATCGCTAACTATGATTTTATACAATGCTTCTTTCGCCGACCATGCTATTTCAACTTTTCTGATATTTTGGGGAGAGTATAGTTCGCTTTGCTCCTTCAATGTCAGAAAGCGGGTGTATAAGGCATTAAAGCGGGAAGTGTGGCATTCAATGTCAATACCAACCACGAAGGAAGGGTGTATTATAACCGCCACCCAGCTACCGGAGTGTGTAACACTCATTTGAATAGAAGAATTACGAATAAATGGCTTTCCATTCTTATCATAAATAATTTCTGATTGCTCTTTGGTAAGCAAATTGAGTACAATCCGAACCACCAAAAACTCTATACGACGTTTTGAATTTTTCAAAAGCGCATACTCAGCAGCATATACACTGAAATTATCGAGCAGCGAAATTAATTCCGTTTCGGATTCGGTTATTTCCCAAACCAAAACCTTAGCGTTAGCATTTTCGAATGAAGTAGATATCATTGTTTCCAGCTGAACGATTCAATCAGCTGCATCATATCCTGACGAATATAATCTGCCACAGGTGCTATTGAATCTTTATTTGGTACATTATCGAAGTAAAGCGCACCTCGAATAAAATGTTTTGTACTATCCGTAATTACAAATTGCAAATTAGAAGCCGTGTTCCCCTTTAAATCGTAAAGAACACCATAAACTCCCTTTTCTTTATTGATAAAAGCTCTTTCCACAATATTATCAGCCTTAACACTATGTTTATATACAAAGCGGCGAGCATCTTCCGATAGCTCTCTGAAATTACCGTGAATTGCCTTATAGCTTACATGTATGGCTGCATTATACTCCGGATACAATAAATCGAACCAATATTTTTCACCGGCAGATTGTCTGGGTTTTATTTCGGCAAGCACCGAATAGTCAAACTCAAAAGGCATTTGCGAAACCTCGGTTCTATAAGCATGTTCGGGTAGATTTATACGAAAGTAACCATAGGGTTTTGGTGTATAATCTTTTGTACAAGCACCCAACATCAGTGCCATCAGAAGCACAGCTATAAAATTATTCTTCATTTTGTAAACTAATCCTCTGACTTACGTGGGTCGTTTTTAATATGTAATTTGAGTTTTTTAATTCTACGATGAGCAACAGCCATTATTTAAAATACATAATGATGAAAATCAAACATTTCGCCTTTGGCAGGCAGATCACCTTTGAGCTCCAGAATTAAACCGGCAAGTGTTTCCACCTCACCAGAAAATTTTTCGAAAAGAGACTCATCAATTTCTTCAATTTTAAAGAAATCATTCAGTAAGATTTTTGCTTCGAATACATACGTGTGATTATCAAGCTTTACATATAATTTTTCTTCGGTATCGTACTCATCGCTTATATCACCGACAATTTCTTCTAAAATATCCTCCAGAGTAACCAAACCCGATGTTCCGCCATATTCGTCAACAACTATGGCTAAATGAACTTTATTTTGCTGAAAATCATTCAGCAAATCGTCTATCATTTTTGTTTCAGGCACAAAATATGCCGGTCTTACAAGTGTTTGCCATTTAAACGAGTCCGGTTTATCAATAAAAGGCAATAAATCTTTTGCATACAAAATGCCTTTCAGATTATCGCGGGTTTGGGAATACACCGGAATACGCGAATAACCCACTTCAATGATTTTTTTCAGCAGGGCTTTATACGTCATTTTAATATCCAGATCCACAATATCTACTCTCGAAGTCATGATATCCACCACCCTTTTATCGCCAAAACGAATGATTCCTTCCAGCATTTCTTTGTCTTCGTCCGAACTGGTAGAAGTTAACTCAAGAGCGTGCGAAAGCTCCATTCTGGAGATATTCCGCTTATTCAGCTTCCCGAGTCTGCTGTTTACAAGCGATGTAGAGTTTATCAACATGCTTACAAGCGGAGAAAACAATGCCGCCAAAACAGTTAATGGCGATGCTGTACGCAAACTTACCTTAACAGCATTTTGCGAAGCATATATTTTCGGGAGAATCTCGCCAAAAAGTAATAATACAAAAGTTACAAAGATTGTTTGAAAAACAAAGCCGGCCAAAGCACTGTCAAAATAAATAAGATGGGTTGTAGCATAAGCTAACAGAATTACAATTGCCACATTTACCAGATTGTTTGCAATCAATATTGTAGCTAAAAGTTTCTGAGGTGATTCTATTAGTGTTAGTCCTTTTCGGGCTTTAGGAGAATTATTGTTTTCAATATCCGAAATCTCCTTTGGTGACAATGAAAAAAAGGCAACTTCGGCCGACGAAACAATACCAGAAATAACTATAAATACCACTGAAACAGCAAGCACTATAGCTACCTGAAATGTAAAAGGCAAAAAGTGAATATAATCCATCAACGAATATGTTTATTTAACACTGAGAACCGGTTTAAACTTTAACGGAACCAGTACAAATATAATTATTTTTTCTTTAACAACATAAGGGCTCCGGGCAGCATAGGAATTGCATAATTTATTAACCAAAGCGTAAAAGCAGTACCCAGTACTGCACTCGTATTTCCAGTGTAAGCCCCAATAAAGTAAACTGCATACGAGGTTCTGGTAAGTACTTCGGTAAAAGCCAGTGCAGGTGTAAAAGTAACCAACAAATACATGGAAGGTATGGCTACAAGCCCTTCAAAGGCGGATATTGACACATTAAAAAACAACAACAGTAAATAAAACTGAACACAAAAAACTACAAAGCGAATCATCGAAAGCAAGCCCGGCATTAATATATAACCTGACTTCAGTGTACTCAGATCGGCAAAAACACTCCATTTATTTTTCAAAAAAGGGAATTTGGATATGCGGGGCAACATGAAAAGTATGATAACAAAGAATGCAAACAGTAACAGTACAGCCATCAAAATATATTTGACCGAAAAGCCAACCAGCACATCTGTAAATCCAAAAACAAGTAATGCAGGCATACCTATTACAGCAATAGCTATGTTTTGAGTTAAACTATTTACCAATACAAAAATTGCTGCATGCGCCTTTTTCGATTCATCTACATGCTGCAATCGGCCAATAATCTCGCCAATTCGATTTGGAGTTACAAATCCGGTTGTAAAACCTGATAATACTGACTTTAACGCATTCGGAAAAGACACTTCAGCCATTTTACTCATTAAAACTTTCCATTTTAATGCTTCAAGAGTAATATTGAGTGGCATAAGAAGCACTACTATAAACAGATAGACACAAGAAAAAAAAGAAGGATAAAAACCTGCATCAACAAGGCTTGTACTGTCAAAAGTATATATTTTGCAAAACAAATAGCTTACTGATGCCAGAACTATTAACCATCGAAACAGAACTGAGTATTTTGAATACTCCGCAATCAAAAAAGCTTTATTCATGCTTTTTAATCTTGAAAGTATATTTTTTTTGCGAAATATAACTAAACATCACCGTAACAACCGTTACCACCACATTTGCTATACTGGCATAAAAATACATATAATCCACCAACAACTTCAACCCTATATAATTGATAATCAGATTTGCCAGCACAACCGTAAAGTACCTGAGCAATTGTATTCTGCTATGTAAACCTGAGGCTTGAAATGTGACGTATTTTTGTAACAAAAAACCTGTAAGAAAAGTAACCGGAAAAACAATAAATTTTGTTGCAATATGAGAGCTGAAAGTAACAATGCCCAAATGCAGCATTTGTTTATGAAGCACAAACTGATAAACCAGAAAATAAAGAACCCAGTCTAAAACCAGATTTGATACTCCTATAACGGCATATCGAAATAAACTAACACTAAAATACCGGCTAAACGGAGGGTAGAAAAAATCAATAATCCTTGTAATAAATCCACCCGTTGATTTAAACATCCTCCTTGTGTGTTTTTTTATTTTCTTTTGCATCTGACGTTTAAAACTGTTTTAGTTTGTGGTTCGAACTATTTTAATTACTTTTGCACCACCGTAAAACAGGGTTAATGCCAAATCGATGCAAAGATAGCATTTTACAATTTCATTCAGGAGCAGCATTCCCATTTTTTAAACTTTATAAAGAATATGTCCGACGACTACCATAGTAATGAAACAGGTACGTGCCAAAAAACATTTGGGACAGCACTTCCTACGGGATATGGAAGTTGCACGTCGAATTGCCGGGAGTTTGCCTCTTGACAAAGTTACGCATGTTCTTGAAATTGGTCCCGGCACCGGAGTTTTGACCCGTTTTTTACTCGAAAACCCCCTCGTAAATCTCACCGCAATTGAACTGGATAGTGAATCTGTTGAATTTTTACACGAAAACTATCCTAATCTAAAAGTAATTGAAGGTGACTTTCTGAAAATTGACTTACAAAGTATTTTCTCAGATAAATTTATGATTATAGGGAATTTACCCTACAACATATCCAGTCAGATTTTTTTTAAAATGCTCGAAAACAAGGATTCGATTCCGTGTTTGGTTGGTATGATACAAAAAGAAGTTGCAGAACGTATGGCAGCAAAATCCGGCAGTAAAACCTACGGTATTTTAAGTGTACTGATGCAGGCTTTTTACAGTATCGACTACCTATTTACGGTTCACGAACATGTTTTCGACCCTCCGCCTAAGGTCAAATCGGCTGTCATTCGCCTAACCCGTAACGATGTTACTTCGCTTAATTGCGATGAAAAACTCTTTAAAACGGTGGTGAAAACAGCCTTTAACCAACGCCGGAAACAATTACGTAACTCGCTCAAACCCATTATTTCGAAAGAACACCCGATTTTCAACGACGTGTATTTTGATAAACGACCGGAACAATTGAATGTAGAAGAATTCATTGCACTGACAAATAAAATTGAAGCAGCTTTACGCGACCAGTAGCTTTCCGACCAAAGAGAGAAGTAAAAAAGATATAGCAATCGTTGGGCATTTTGCCCGGGACACATACATTTGGCTTGTGATAAGCCCGGATGCTGTCCGTAAAACATAGAAAGGAGTATTTACTATGTCAGAATTAAGGCTTTTTTACCAGGAAGATGGTAAACTCAGAATCTCAAAAACGCTGGACACCCTAAAAAAAATCGATCTGAAAAATCTTATTTGGATCGACTTAAATGACGTACCCGATGCCGTTGAAACTGAGCTGGAACAGTTCCTGAAAATATACATACAAGAGGATGAAGAAATTGAAGAAATTGAGCTAAGCTCCCGATTTGTACAAACCGAGGACAGTCTGGTTGTAAATGCCGGCTTTTTGCTCGACAACTATACACTTGAGCCAGTTTCATTTATACTGAAAAACAGCATCTTAGTATCAGTACGCGACACCGAACTCAAATCGTTTACTGATACAGTAAAAAAGATTTATGCAAATACCAGAAACTTCCCTACCGGCTATCATGTACTTGTAACTTTACTCGAAACACGTGTTGAGTACGACGCCGATATGATTGAGGAAGTTACCGATGAAATTACATCGCTCAGTAAGACCCTGAATACCGAGGACGATTTGGATCAGGATATTCTTATCCGCATTAAAGACTTGCAGGAAAAGGTTATGGTTATCCGACAAAATGTTATGGATAAACAACGTGTGGTTTCGAACCTGTTAAAAAGCAACTTAATTCCACGAGAGTTAATTCAACGCCTGACAATGGTTATCAAAGATATAAACTCTTTGTTTGAATACATACGCTTTGGTTTTGACCGTCTTGACTATCTGCAAGATACCTTTTTAGGGTTGATTAACCTGCAACAAAACAGAATTATAAAAATATTTACAGTGGTATCGGTAATATTTATGCCTCCCACCCTTATTGCCAGTTTATACGGCATGAATTTCAAATTTATGCCGGAGCTTAGCTGGCGATTGGGCTATCCGTTTTCCATTGGACTGATGATACTGTTTTCGGGTGTCGTTCTGTTTTATTTCAAACGAAAGAAATGGTTGTAACAAAAAAGCCGGATTTGATCCGGCTTTTTTGTTATCAGAATGTTTATTCTTAAATTACTAACGAAGGCGCTACAAAAGTACGTGCCGACAACTCATTATCGAGCATATACAAACCGCGGGGATCGGTACCGAACATATCAAAACGTTTGCAAAGTTCTTCTACATTTTTTTCTTCCTCTCCTTGTTCTTTTACAAACCAATCCAAAAATTGCATTGTTCTGAAGTCCTTTAACTCATACGCTGCTGCATATATTTCGTTAATTGATTTGCTGATAAACAATTCATGCTCATAAGCTTCGTCGAGTGGATGTTTAATACTTTTAAACTCAATATCGGGCTTAGCTATAGCTTCCAAAATTACTTTAGCACCATTGTTTTGCATATATTTCACAAACAACATTGCATGCGCATACTCCTCCTGTGTTTGAACACCAAACCAGTTTCCAAAACCATTCAAGGTGTTATCGTAATAATAATTCGACATATCCAGATACAAATACGACGAATAAAACTCTCTGTTGATTTGCTGATTAAACAAATCGGCAATTTTCTTTTCTAACATAATACAATCTTTTTAATGTGATAAAATTTTGAATACCAATTTATAATCTCGTAATTTTTGCACCAATCGCATTAAGTCGCTTATCAATATCCTGATAACCACGGTCTATTTGTTCAATATTATGAATCACACTTGTACCCTCAGCAACCATAGCGGCTATCAACAGGGCTATACCGGCTCTGATATCAGGCGAACTCATGATAGATGCTCTCAGGTAAGTTTGATCGCCCTGGCCAATGACAGTAGCTCTGTGCGGGTCACAAAGCATTATCTGAGCGCCCATATCAATCAGTTTATCCACAAAAAAGAGACGACTTTCGAACATCTTTTGATGTATCAACACACTTCCCTTTGCTTTTGTTGCAACAACCAGGAAAACGCTCAATA
>JBLIZK010000228.1:0-5964 GCA_048859825.1 Paludibacter sp. | reverse complement strand
ATATTTGTCCAACCAACTCAAAATAACGCTTGCATCGAGCCTAAAAATGCCATTTCGGTCATATCTTCCAGACTTAGCATTGTTGAAGCATAAACGGAAGTCTTCGATATTAAGCCAATAGTATTGGTCGATAATGTCATTTATCAGGTCGGCCACCTGTTCTTCGTCCATTGTTTGGCCAACATTAAATGATCGTACTAAGTCTCGAATGATTACAGTGAGTAGTGCTTGTGTTGCAATAAGTCCGTTCTGTCCGTTTTCTTTTCGGAATGTGGCTATTGAAGGTGTAAGCGATTTAAACACATCACTGAATGTTGCAGGGTGCAAGGTTTTGTAGTATTGCTTCGGCCATGTCGCCAAGACGCTCAACGCTTCGTTTTTTGTCTTCGGCAGTAATTCTGCCGGTATTCTTCCTGTTTGCTGAATTTGCTGTTTGTACAGCTCCATTTTGTTGTTCTCCATTTGCCTGAATTATTAGTTTGCTGAATTTTTCCCGAAGGGTTTTTATTGATAGTATGTTCTTTTTCCAAAAAGGATCTTGTTGCAGGAACTTGTAAACACTACGGCAATCTTGCTCCGTGTAACCATCGCTTTCCATGATTAGCCTTATAGTATCAATCGCGGCCCCCTTTGTTTGGTCTATGTTGTTAGTTTTTGCACCTAAATCCGTTAAATTCTTCCGTATTAAATTTTGGAAGCCTACGGCAATATCAAAATGAATTTTTTTGAAAGGTGCATCGTCGGAAAATTTTATTTCCGACAAAGGAATATTCTTGTAAAGAATATTCTCTTTATTCTTAATATTCTTCCCTTTCTTTATATTCTTTATATTCTTATAGTGTGTCCACTCGTTGTTCACTCGTTGTTCACTCGTTGTTCGGTCGTTGTTCACTCGTTGTTCAATTTGCTGTTCACTTTGTTGATAAGTATCCCAGTTAAGTATTGATATTAAGCGATTTACAGACGTTTTTCGTTGTTCAATTTGTTGTTCGATTTTCTCGAAGTACGTCAAAATTCTTTCAATTTTGCTTTCGGAAATTCCAGTTTCGCTCGAAAGTTGCTTTCGCCCTGTTGTAAACTGTCCTGGCATGCATAGAATAGGCTTTCCACCTAATACTTCTTCGCGCGGTCTCCAATTTGCTTTTAAAAGTAAATGTAACCACAAGTGAACCTTTTCAGAATCGCGACAATAATACGATTTCTCTAATAGCTGTCTTCTAATCTTTATGTAGTCCATATTATTCTATATTTTGAAATAAACCAATGTTATTCGGAAGTATCTGCTTTGGTTTTAATGCGTAAACTCCCTTGTGTACTCTGTCAATCAATCCTTTGTTTACCATGTTGGAAAGTATGTTCCCGAAGTGGAACATTCCGTTTTGGTGGTAATATCCGGCGCACTGGTCGTATAGTTTCTGCTTTGAGCATTCACCAAATACTGTCAGGCAGTCGATTACTTTTTGTTGGGTGTCGCTAAGAGTTGCCATAATTCGAGGTTTTATAAACTTCCTTCTCAAAACTTAATAAACTGCGTACTGCATCGAGTTGGTGTTTGCAGGCTGCGTTGATACGGTCCAACCAATCGACCATAAATTGTTCGTCGGTGGCTATACTGTCAACAAGTGCGTTTTGTGCTTTTGCTGACGGGTAGTTTTCTTTGGCTATTGCAATGATGGTATTTACTATCTCGGCTTTTTTCTTCTCTGATAGCGTTTTTTTGGCTTCTGCCAATAAGAACCCTGAGCGCGCTTGATACACAGCAAGAGTTTTTATTCTTTCGCATAATTCTTCTGGGTTATCAGATGGCGTAACCTCTAAGTAATTTTGCATTTCTAATACTTCTTCGTAATGTCTCATATACTTAAATTATTTAATTCTTCGATTGTTGCAAATCCATATTTTACCAATGCTGATTTTCTTGCATCAATTGCATCTTTTTCCGAATCAAAACATCCAAGGTGATTGTATTTGCCATTAATCCAAATATAACCTATCCATTTACATACACCCTTATTATACACAACTCCAACAGTATTATTTTCTCCGTTTTTTGAACGATTTAACCTGCTTTTTATTAGTTTTTTACTGCACAATCCATTTTTCAACGCGTGTTGTGTATTTTCTTGAGAGGTTAACCATTCTAAATTAGATGAATCGTTATTTAATTTATTTCCATCTATATGGTTTACTGTTTTTTTATTATGAATATTTTCAACAAAACACTCAGCAACAACTCTGTGTATTCTAATTGTTTTTAATATCCCTTCTTTGCTTAGGTTTGTGTAATAGTAACCATACGCATTTACTTTAGGAATTAATAGTTTGTGGTCGCGAAGCGTTTTTCTTACATTTTTAATTCTACCTAAGCTACTAACCTGATACAGCCCTTCATATCCGGGTATATCTTTCCAAATTTCGTTTTCTATATTAATCATAAATAATTCCTCCACTTTAGTTCGTTTAATTCTATTACCTTTAGTTTGAAAATAAATTTACCTATAAAATGCTCTATGCAAGCTCCTTTTGAATCAGTCCAGTTCGGTATCATGGCTATGTGTGTGCATTTGCGAAGTATGCGTATGTCGTTCCACATAAAGAAAAACCACTTTCGTATTCCGAAAAGTGGTTTTATGTGAAGTGGGTTAATTGTCATGCGGTGCGGGTCGTGCATTACTTCCGCTTTTGTTATGGCTGCTTTGGCAGCTATGTGAAAAAGTCTTTCGCTTAGTTCTGGGTGTAGTCCCGTAATCTTTCCACTGATATAAATTTTAGTCATACTGATATATTTCTTTAAGTTTTTGATATTGTTCTTCTGTCCAACGGTGAGTAGGCATACCGCTGTTAATGGCCGATTTTACTACTCCTATTTTTTCGGCATATTCCGATATAATTTTACAATTTATTCTATTTCGTGGTATTTTCATTTCTATACGGAACCGGTATAATACATCGCTGTCTTTCATTTTGCTTTTGCTGAAATAGGTTTTACTCTGATTGGTAGGTTTGCGAAGTTCCATGCAAGTAGCGCACTGTCGCGCGTTTCCTGATTGCTTTTGTTCGGAAATTCAGGTATAAAGTATTCTAACTCGTCGTGTGTGATTTTGCCTTCGGGACCGTGCCAACATTTTTTAAGCGGAAGTTGCTCTACTACTTCAACGTCGTAATACTTCAAACATTCCACTATTTTACGTCCTGTTTCGTGGTTTCGTCCTACTGCATTCCCTTTCATGGCTGCTCGTTGTCGGCTGTCTTTGGCGTTTATGTGCCAATTACCACCATTCAACCAACTTGCTTCAACTACTACTACCATTTTTCGGAACATTACTTTTGCGCCTTTGTCGTACTCGCGTATCGTTTCAATCAGTTCGGGAAACTTAAAGCATTTCAGCTCTATAATCTTTTTGGCTTCGGTTTGCAATAGTGCTAATCCGCTTTTGTCAACGTCGGGGTCTATTCCGATAATAAAATCATACTTAGTCATAATACGTTGGGGTTTTAAAAATTAATTTGTTCCCCTTTGGGTTTCAATCCTCCGGGGTGAAGCGTTACGCTTCGTACTTGAATACGTCCATGATTTTGGTTTCGGTGATTGATTCCACTTCATAGTCGGCCATTGTATCTTTCATTCCTTCAACAAGTCCTTCGCGAGCTTCTTTAATGTCGCAAGCCTGTACAAGCATGGTGCTTGCTGTTTTGCGTTCCACTCCTTTCTCCTCGTCGAGCGTAATGAAGTTTACTTTGGCGCGGAACCACTTGTCGCCGTTTTCGTTGTAGAAAATTTCGTTGATTTTCTTCGGTACAATTCCGGCTACTTTGAATTCGCCACTTACGAACGGTGTCATTTCTTTAATGATACGCGCTTCGGCTTCGGTAAAGCTCAATGCGTCCACTAAATTTTTCTGACTTACTTTTACGATTTTGCCGTCTTCGGCTGTTTTCTCAAACTTTACTGTTGTTTCAAACCAGTTGTGCATAATTGTTTTGTTTTAGTGCCTTTCGGCGGTTATTTATATAGTTGTTTTAAACTTTCAATTGCTTCTTCGATTAAAGCAAACTCGTTTAGTCCTAAAATTTCGAGTATTAAATCTCTTTTAGGTGTTCGAGAGTGTTCGTTATAAGTGAGAATATCGTTACTATCATCGAGTTTTTTTAAGTCGTGCCATTCTTTTGGCAGGTCTTTTCGTGTTTTTAACTCCTCTATTAATGTATCTGTGTCAACTTCGTCGAGGTAATCTTCAATGTCAATGTCTACGCTTGCCATAATTTAACTTGTTTTTGAATGATGTAATGTGATTAATTGTGAATGTTCTCCTTTGTTTGAAAGAAAGAAGTCTTGTGCCTGCTGTCGCGATAAGTGTGAGTTGATGGATCCTCTCATGTAAGCATATTTGCCTTGCGATTCATACTCTTGTATGGTTTGCCATATAGTTTCCTCGCAATAGTTCGATTCAATAAGGTAGTGTGTGTAGTCTCGTGCTGAAATTCCCTGAAGCGTAAATGTGTCGGTAGCGAAAAATACTTTATAATCTCCTTTTATGAAACGCCAGCCGTTAGATGGTACGTCGTGGTAAGTTTTGAAAGTCGCTATTTTAAATTCAGTGTAATCATACCATTTACCATGTTCCAAAATATCAATATACCTTGCTCCACATTCAACTGCATTTCTATATTCGTGTTCACAAATAGCAACTCTTATTGAAGGTCGTTCGAATAATAATTTTTTTAGAGTTGATTTATTTAGATGATCGGAATGCTTATGCGACCAAGTTACCATTTTTATCTGCCTTACATACGGCTTAATTAGGCTATAAGGAACTCCAATATCTACTAATATGCTATCGAATAGCATTACACAATTGCCAT
This sequence comes from Paludibacter sp., assembly GCA_048859825.1. Lineage (GTDB taxonomy): Bacteria > Bacteroidota > Bacteroidia > Bacteroidales > Paludibacteraceae > Paludibacter. Next base: position 1,101 of record JBLIZK010000228.1, on the reverse strand, counting down.
GACTGCCAGAGGATAGTATTTTGTATATGTTAATTTCATTCATAGCAATAACTCCATTTATAATTTGAGGATGTTTTTATTTTACCCATACAACATAAAGATATGCTACTATTACAACCATTTATCTCTAAAGCAGCCTGTTTTATACTACCATGAATTTTTATAATTTCTCCATTTAGATTGTATTGAATAATTCTTTTTGAAACATTTGATTGAAATCCTGTTTTTCCGAACATGTGGCTTTGTTTACCTGATTTTACAACATACAATTTGGTTTTTACGGCATGTTGCATATTTTCAAAAGATGTACACCATTCAAGATTATCTAAAGAATTGTCAGTTTTAATTCCGTTTTTATGGTTTACTTGTGGTTTTAATTCCTTATTTTCAAGAAATGAGTTAGCTACAATACGGTGTACGGATAGTTGTTTTTTTGTTCCATTTTTACACAAACTAACCAAATTATATCCCCATTTTGTTATTACCTGTTTTAAAACTCTGCCTTTTCTTATTGCTACTCCTCCATGATTATGGCTTACTTTCATGTCATAGCTTTTAACTCTCCCTAAATTACTAACTTGATATAACCCTTCATATCCGGGAATATCTTTCCAAATTTCGTTTTCTGTTTTCATATTTTTCTAAAATGGTAAATTTGATTTTGGTATTAATTCAACTTGGCTTCTTAAAAATGAAAGAGTGTAGAATTTGCCACGTATGCAATACCCTACACTCCTACAATTAACTACTTGTTTTACTTGTCTCTGACGTTTTGTATTAAAACACTTTCCGCACTTGCTAAACTTATATTCTTCGGCAAATTTTAATTGCCATTTTAAATCATAATTTATTGATATTGTTTGCATTGTGATTGAGTGTTTGTGTACATGGTGTGATGTTATGGGTAAATTTAAAAAAACACAGATTTAGCAAATCGAAGAAATTCATTTTCGTCATTATCGAAATCAATAAATTTCTTATATGGAATGTGATTTACAAGCATAATTATTCCTCGTTCTACGAGAATAAAAATGCCCTCATTACAATAATTACTTTGCTTGAACCCTATTTCCTCTAATTCTGAAATAATAGTAGGGTTAT
>JBLIZK010000227.1:0-5008 GCA_048859825.1 Paludibacter sp. | reverse complement strand
GTGTATGGGGCGCTTGAGTTTGATGGAACTTTTTTTACTGAAACAACCAAGTACGATCCGCATTCACCTTATTCGGCCAGTAAAGCCTCGAGCGACCATTTTGTACGTGCATGGCACGATACTTATGGTATGCCTGTGGTTATATCAAACTGTTCGAATAATTATGGAGCAAATCATTTTCCTGAAAAATTAATTCCTCTGGCAATTAATAATATTAAACACAACAAGCCTATTCCTGTGTATGGCAAGGGAGAAAATGTGCGCGACTGGTTATATGTAAATGACCATGCCCGTGCTATTGATGTGATATTTCACAACGGCAGAAATGGTGAGACATACAATATTGGTGGAAATAATGAATGGAAAAACATTGATCTTATTCATGCATTGTGTGCCATTATGGATCGTAAACTCGGACGTGAGGCTGGTGAGTCAGCCAAACTGATTACTTTCGTTACTGACAGAGCCGGGCACGATTTGCGCTACGCCATCGATTCAACTAAACTTCAAACTGAACTTGGATGGACACCTTCACTACAATTTGAAGAAGGGCTTGAAAAAACAGTTGACTGGTATTTGACAAATGAAGAATGGTTAAATAACGTAACAAGTGGAAATTACCAAAAGTACTACCAGAATCAATACGGTGATAAATAATTAACTGGAAAGAGCAGTCTCACTAAAGAAACTGCTCTTTTTTTATTTTATATCTTTTTGAAGCGAGAAAACAAACGTAATTCCACCCTCGGGCGATGATTTGGCAGAGATATTACCTTTGTGGAATTGCACGGCATTTTTTACAATTGCCAGGCCTAATCCGGTTCCTCCCAGTTTTCGACTACGACCTTTGTCGATGCGGTAAAACCGTTCAAAAATCTTGCTGAGATGTTCTTCCGGTATCCCAATTCCATTATCAGAAAAGGAGAAATAATAGAAATAATCATCTTCCCGATAACAATTAATTCTTATTCGGGTGTTCTCGCCGGCATAATTCAGTGCATTGTCCAGCAGATTTCGGAAAATTGAATATAGTAATGACCGATTTCCATTTATAGGAAGTGGCTTGGTATATTCTTTTACGATATCAAAATGTTTATCTTCAATTTGTAGTTGTACGTCGTTTATTACATCGTCAATTGTTTGCGCTACATCACACATTTCGCGTTCGAATAGTTGGTTTGATTCTTCGATTTTATTGAGTATGGTAATGTCCTGTAAGAGTGATGATAGGCGTTGTGCCTGAACAAAAGAGCGTTCAATAAAAAATCGTTGTCTGTCAGGCGCTATCTCAGGGTTGTCTAAAATTGACTCCATGTATCCCATAATGCTACTTACAGGCGTTTTAAGTTCGTGCGATATGTTTTGGGTTAATTGCCTTTTTAGCTCATTTTCATGTTCTTGCGATGTGATGTCGTTTATTGATATTTCGAAAGTATTGTCCTGAAAAACAATACAACGCAAGCTAAACACACGACCGTTCTTTTCAATAATTATTCGTTTACGCGTAAGTGTTTCGCGTTGTTGACTTTCAGAAATAAATCGGTTAATCTCATCAAGCTCAGGGAGTTCAAATATTTTTTGCGAACTATTGAACTGTGTGTCTGTAAGTATACTGGCATACTGAATAAAGTATCTGTTTGTGAGAATTTCTTCTTTTTCGGCCGAAAAAAATCCAAGACCTTCCTGCGAAATCAATATGTGTTTGCTTAATTTTTCACGCTCAAGATTCACATCGTTTTTCGCTTTTTCCATTTTTCGGTAAAGCGTAATAATATTCCTGCTTAGGTCGCCCAGTTCGTCTTTCGGGAATGTGATATTGGTTTCAATCGTTTCTCCTTTGTCTGCCTTGTTGGTAAATATTCGAAGACGATCAATAGAGCGTGTGAAATTACGGGTAATCAAAAACAGTACTACTGTAGCAATTAATAATACTATGATAATGAAATAGATAAACATAGTATTAGCATTGAGTATTTTGCTGGTACTCAGGTTGTAAGGCAGTGCAGTTCTGACAAATAAATCAGCATATCTATTCGCAAGATAGTAGTAATTCTGGTTAGTTGTAGTAGAATGACGTAATGCAGTACCCACAGAATAGGTTGATGCATCCTCAATTTCTGGTCTGTGTAAATGGTTTTCAAGTTTCTTGCCATCTGCAACGCTGTTATCGTACAAAACATTTCCGTTTAAGTCTATTACAGTAACACGCAAAGTTGAGTCAGGAAAAAAACTGATAATTTTTCCTAATTCTTCGAATTTGTTGTTGTCGTGGTTTAAATAGCTGTAAATGGTAGAGTTATAGGTTCTTAATGTGGTGTTTAAATGCTCTATCCTGAATTCTTTCTCGCGTTGATACTGGAAAAATGAGATGGCAATTGTCAGCAGCAAAAACGTACTGAAAAAATAGAGAAATATGCGTTTGTTTAAAGTCATTTATTGAATGAGTTGAACAGATAAATAGTTTGTTTTTTATTCTTCGAAACAATATCCGTATCCTAAACGGGTTACAATGTTTCGCCCATAATCGCCAATTTTTTTGCGTAAACGGGTGATGTTAACATCAATTGTTCGATCGAGTACGATAACTTCGTCTGACCAAACACGTGTAAGTATTTCATCGCGTGTAAAAACACGGTTTCTGTTTTCCAAAAAGAGGCGTAGTATTTCGAATTCTTTTTTTGTAAAAGCGATTTCTTTGCCATTCAGTAATACTTTTTTATTATTAAGCTGAACTGTCAGGCCTAAATACACCAAATCCTCGCTGGCTTTTTCAGCTTGTTGTCCCATACTTATCCTGCGCATAAGTGCTTTTACACGCGCTACCACCTCACGAATGGAGAATGGTTTCGATATATAATCGTCGGCGCCAATATTGAATCCTGTTAATTTGTCATTTTCAGTATCTTTGGCTGTTAGGAAAATAATAGAAATGTTGGCTGTAAGCGGATTTTCGCGAACAATGCGTGCCATTTTAAAACCAGAGGTTTCACCCATCATTACGTCAAGTAGAAGCAGGTTATAAACCGTAAGGTCTTTTTTTAGTGCTTCTTCTGCAGAATAAGCTACATCTACATGGAATCCTTCCGATTCAAGATTGAATTGTAATATCTCACATAAATCTTCTTCGTCGTCGACAACTAAAATACGGTACTGTTTCATACAATTTTGATGTTGTTAAGTTTGTTTTGTCAATTATAAACAGTTACTGAACTGTTTTTCTTAATTTGTACGACAAAGTAACTACATTGGTATTTCGAAAATATGTAATGAATGTTACAAAAATATGACAATTCAGCAAACTATAGTCTATTTTGTTGAAAAAATATGCATTTCACACTTTTTACAATCAAATTTCAATTGAAAACGATGTTCGTTTGTACGAATGTACAGAGGTTCGGTTAATTTTGTGTTATCTCCTTCCTTGGGACACCATCCGTATTCAAATTTTATACAATATTTCGTGAACATAAGGGGCACGTTTTCTGCGGCCTTTACTTCGAAGCCATGCTGTATGTCCTCAACGCCACGGTCGATATAGAATTTTTGAGCCATCTTATTAGTTACATTGCCCAAATAGCTCAGTGTTTTTTCAGGAAACGATACTTTTTTTCGTTCGGATGCTTGTTCACGAATGTATTTTTCGGCTCTGTATTTATCAAATGCTTCCAGCGTTTCACGTCTCCATTCGTTAATTTGCGATGCCGGAATAAACCAGTTCCCGCTTATACGTATAGTAACTGACGATGCCTGATATATGGTGTTGCCTAGTTTTGAAAGTTGCTGATGTATGTTTTGTTCGGCAAATCCGGGTTTCATTGCAGCCTGTTTGGCTATGGCAAATTCTTTGTCGAACTGTATGTTTTCTTCGTCGGTTAGCTGAATTCTGAAGCCCTCATCAGTTTCGGTAAACAAAATCCGGATGTCGATTTTTCTTTCGGAGGTTTTGCCGTTAATCAGTTTGTCAAATTCCTGATCCTGATTTCGAAAAAGGAAAGTACCAGCATTGGGAGGAGGTAGTGATGCCGGAAAACAACGTATAAATTGTTGGTTTTTCAGGTTTATTATTTCTGCTCTGTTAATTCTGAAGCCATTGAGCTCGCCTTTTGAATTGCAGAAACATAGTCCATCGCCGTTGTTTATTGCAATATCCGATGATAAATCGAAAAAATTGCGACCATTTGCAATAACTTTACCTATTGGTTCGCCCAATGATTTAGGCGTATCAGGTTGAATAATTGCTTGTTTGCGTTCGTTCAGAAAATAATCGGTAGCGCCACGACGAAAACTCTTTTCCGGATTCGGTTCGAAAAAGAAATGAGTTTGTCCGAGCGATGCTTTACTGAATTTGTTGTTACCTTCCAGAATATTATCAAGTTTTTTACGATAATATGCTGTTATGTTTTTTACATAATTAATATCTTTCAGGCGTCCCTCAATTTTGAACGACATTACTCCTGCCTCCATCATGTCCTCGAGATAATCGGAAAGGTCAAGGTCCTTCAATGAAAGCAGGTGCTTGTTTTTAATAAGTGTTTGCCCGTTTGCATCCTCCAGATAGTAAGGTAAACGGCAATATTGAGCACATTGTCCGCGATTGGCGCTACGTCCGGTCATGGCCTGACTTATGTAGCATTGTCCGCTATAGCTCACACAAAGTGCGCCGTGTACGAACGCTTCGAGTTCGGCATTTGTTTGGTTGCTGATTTCGCCGATTTGTTTTAATGTAAGTTCGCGGGCCAAAACCACACGCGAAAAGCCGGATTGTTGTAAAAACCGGACTTTCTCAACAGTTCTGTTGTCGGTTTGAGTACTGGCATGTAGTGGGATGGGAGGCAGGTTCAGATTCAGAACTCCCATATCCTGCACGATAAGAGCATCGGCACCCGCATTGTGAACTTGCTGAATTAATCTCTCGGCTTCTGGCAACTGCTCGTCGGTAAGAATTGTGTTCAGCGCCACAAAAACCTTTGAGCGGTATTGATGCGCGTATTTTGCTAATGTTTCAATA
>JBLIZK010000226.1:0-2501 GCA_048859825.1 Paludibacter sp. | reverse complement strand
ATTGGGCAGCATTGTTTGCATCGGTAATAATTGTGTACAATGGTTACCGCATATTCCGACCGGCACTTGGCGAAATGATGGATGAGCACACGCATGATGAGTTGGTGGATGTTATCCGGCAACTGGCATTGAGTGTTGATGGTGTAAGGGATACCGAGAAATGTTATATCCGTAAAACAGGGTTGAAATATCTGGTGGATTTGCATGCACGGGTTGATGGTGGCATTTCGGTAAGGGAAGGGCATGAAATAGCACACGAGCTAAAAGCCAGATTAATGCTGGATTTGCCTCAGCTGGGCAATGTGTTTATACATATTGAACCGGCAAAGTGATGATTGTTGGTAAATGTTAAAATAGATATTTTTTATAGATACATGCGAACAAAAGGTTGTTGTGCTTGTTTTGTATGTGAGATTAATATAAACTAATAATACAAAACTAATAAAAGTTATGCCAAAAGTAAATAGTTATCAGGATATTAGCCAGATAGACAGAGAGGCTAAGAGAGATTTTATCGACCGTCATTCACCATTTATCCATGTAGCAGAAACTGCAAAAGCAGGTGAGGTGTTGAAAGTAACCGTAAAAATGGGTAACGAGTATGTACATCCTGACGATTTCGACCATTACATTCAATCAATTAAATTGTTTAACGGCGAAACCTTGTTGGCCGAAGCAGGTTTTGTAGCCGGTGCTTTAGGAAGTAAACCCGGTCATGCGGAAGTTGCATTTAACATCGTGCCTTCGAAAGACTTAAATTTGGTAGCTATTTCGTATTGCACCAAACATGGTTTGTGGCAGAGCGATCCTGTAGCTGTGAAAGTTGCAGAATAATAATTGCCGTTAATAAATGATTTTCGCCCTCACAGTTTTGTGGGGGCTTTTTTGTTGTCCGAACTTGTAAAATTATGATAATTGTATGCCTGTGAGTTGTTTAATATCTTGTCTAAAAAGTGTATCTTTGTGCTCCTTTTTGAAAAGAGTAAACAGATTAATATTAAATAGATAATGGCTAAAGAATTGACTTCGCGTAGCGAGAGCTACTCACAATGGTACAATGATCTGGTAATGAAAGCCGACCTTGCCGAAAACTCGGCTGTGCGTGGTTGTATGGTAATTAAACCTTATGGTTATGCTATTTGGGAAAAAATGCAGGCTGAATTGGATCGTATGTTTAAAGAAACCGGTCACGAAAATGCGTATTTCCCGCTTTTTATTCCCAAATCGTTTTTAAGTAAAGAGGCTGCGCATGTGGAGGGCTTTGCCAAGGAATGTGCTGTGGTAACGCATTATCGCCTCAAAAACAGCCCGGATGGAAAAGGTGTAATCGTTGATCCGGAGGCTAAGCTCGAGGAGGAATTGATTGTGCGTCCGACATCCGAAACAATTATCTGGAGTACATATAAAAACTGGATACAATCGTATCGCGATCTTCCTATTTTGGTTAATCAATGGGCCAATGTGGTGCGTTGGGAAATGCGTACGCGCTTATTTCTGCGTACAGCAGAGTTTTTATGGCAGGAGGGGCATACAGCCCACGCTACAGAAAAAGAAGCGATAGAAGAAGCCGAGCAAATGCTGGAAGTGTATGCCGATTTTGCCGAACGGTTTATGGCTGTACCGGTAATTAAAGGGATTAAGTCGGCCAATGAGCGTTTTGCCGGTGCGCTGGAGACCTATTGTATTGAGGCACTGATGCAGGATGGTAAGGCTTTGCAGGCAGGTACTTCGCATTTTCTGGGTCAGAATTTTGCCAAAGCATTTGATGTGACTTTTGTGGATAAAAATAACAAACAGGAGTATGTGTGGGCCACTTCGTGGGGGGTGTCGACCCGCCTTATGGGTGCGCTTATAATGACACATTCCGACGATAATGGTTTGGTGTTGCCTCCGAAATTGGCCCCATATCAGGTGGTTATTGTACCGATTTATAAAAATGAAGAGCAACTCAATGCTATTTCAGAAAAAGTAAAAGAACTAATGCCAAAACTTCGCAAGTTGGGTGTAAGTGTTAAGTTTGATAACAACGATACTAAAAAACCGGGCTGGAAGTTTGCCGAATATGAATTGAAAGGTGTACCGGTGCGTCTGGCTATGGGAGCCCGCGATTTGGAAAATGGTACTGTTGAAGTGGCCCGACGTGATACGCTTACTAAAGAAACTGTAGCGCTGGATGGTATTGAAACCTATATTGAACAACTATTAATCGATATTCAGGCCAATATCTACAAAAAGGCTTATGATTATCGGGCGTCGGTAACGCGTGAAGTAAACTCGTACGATGAATTTAAGGTTGAAATTGAAAAGGGCGGATTCTTGCTTTGTCACTGGGATGGAACGCCTGAAACAGAAGAGCGTGTGAAAGAAGAAACGAAAGCTACTATCCGTTGCATTCCGTTGGATAGTGATATGACTCCCGGAACCTGTATTTTTACGGGCAAGCCATCGAAACAGCGGGTGATTTTTGCTAGGGCTTATTAATTGTTTTTATGCTATTATAA
>JBLIZK010000225.1:0-2845 GCA_048859825.1 Paludibacter sp. | reverse complement strand
ACCTCGATAATGATTTTTGTAGTTTAAACAGCGTTCCTTATGCAAGGGTAACGGTATAATTATCAGTAGTATGTTTGCCGAGAAACTTCCAGTTAGTTTGCGTAAGTCCAGTAGTACCATTTATTTTTTAGTGGTGCTGGTGCTTGCACATTTTTTCTGGAAAATATTTGTGAAAGGCGACGATTCCGATACTGTTGTTACATTCCTCAGTTTTAATATATCCGAACCATTTAACATAGCAGCAACTAATGTTGCGAATGCGGTTCATTGGTTACTTCAATTTATAGGATTCGATATTCAACTATTTGATAATAACGTATTAAGACATAACAATTTGGTTGGCGCCAGAATTGTCTGGTCGTGTACAGGTATTAAACAAGCATTTATTTTTTGCTGTATTATCGTATTTTATGAAGGTAATACCAAACGTAAACTATGGTTTTTACCTCTCAGTTTGCTTCTAATCTATTTGTTTAATATCCTGCGTATCGCCGCTATTATCGCCCTGATAAAATATTATCCGAATCAGTTTGATTTGTTTCATGAATACATTTTTAAATACCTTTTTTATATCCTGCTTTTCGGTATGTGGGTATTTTGGGATGAAAGAATCAACAAGGTAGATGACAGTATTGCAACAGCATTGTAAGTTAAGTCTCTACTAAATTGTCAGATGACTTTGTTATACGTAATTTTTTATATGCTACAGCTATAAGAAATGCGGATAATATACCGGATAGTATTCCTACCCAAAGGGTTTTTTCTGTACCTATAGTGTCAATATTCAGTACATTATAGCCATTGAATTTCAGATAATAAAAAACTACAGCTACTCCATTATTGATTGTATGTGCTAAAACCGGTAGCCACAAATTATTACTCCAATACAACATGTAACCCAATAATGCTCCCATTAACAGGCGTGGAAAAAATCCGTAAAATTGCATATGAATGGCACTGAACAGAAATGCAGTTATCCAGATAGCCAAAACCGGAAATTTTGGGTGTGTAAACAAACGCTGTATTATTCCTCTGAAGAACAATTCCTCACCCAATCCGGCAATGGCTGCAATCAAAAAAAAATTGAAAATCAAATCGGTTACCGTACTTACATTCAGCATTTTAATAGTGAGTAATTCCATTTCATTTTCGGCATTCCGCATCCAGACTTCAATTGTTTCGAAGCCTGAAGGTAAACTTATCTGCTGATTGAGGTAAGCAAGTAAATTTATAAACGGAATTGAAACCAGAAAAATAGCTGCTACCAGTATGTAACTGTTAACATCCGACTTTGTTTGCAGGTGCAAATAATTAAGCGGTTTTTCGCTCCAGAAATAGGCCAGAATGAAAGGAGGTAGAATAAAAACAAATACCGATTGCCGTAGCTGCATCTGTTTCATGGTTTTCACATCGTTCATATTACCATTCGTTAATAGCTGTGTTAATAAAACAGCTAAAACCAACATAAAAAATACCAGAGAAAGAAGCTGGATAATCTGTACTGTTTTACTTGTGTTTTTAAGAATTCCTTTCATGTAATATCAATTTGCGTATAAAATGTTTAAGTATATGAGGGAGAGAGATAACTCAATGAAACAAGAAGGCTGATTCAATAAATGAATCAGCCTTAATGTTTGATTTAGAATAACTTAATCTTCTTTTGTTTGTGGAGTAATCAGTTTGTAACCTTTACCATGAATATTGATAATAGCTACATTTTCGTCGTCCTTCAACAATTTACGCAATTTAGTGATGTACACATCCATTGAACGGGCATTGAAATAATTATCGTCCACCCAAATAGTTTTAAGTGCAAAATTACGTTCAAGAATGCTGTTTGCATTGGCTGCAAGCAGATTTAGTAGTTCCGATTCTTTAGTTGTTAGTTTTTTAGAATCGCCATCGAGCGACAGCGTTTGTTTTTGAGCATCAAAAGCAAATTTACCGATGTTGTAAACAACTGCTTCTTTTACTTTTTTGCCGCGTACACGACGCATGATAGACTCTATACGATACAGTAATTCTTCCATGCTGAATGGTTTCGATAAATAATCGTCGGCACCCAGTTTAAAGCCCTGAAGTATGTCTTCTTTCATTGACTTTGCAGTTAAAAACACGATAGGCACATCAGCGTTTACCGAACGGATGTCAGCCGCAAGCTGGAAACCGTCTTTTTTAGGCATCATTACGTCAAATACGCACATGTCGTATTTATTGCGTGTAAAGGCTTTGTAACCTGCTTCACCATCAGGCTGAAGGTCAGCATCATATCCTTTAGTCTGCAAATACTCTCTTAACAACATGCCAAGATTTTCGTCATCCTCGCATAATAAAATTTTTACTTTTTCTTCAGTCATAACTCGTAGTTTTTTAAAGTTGGTATTGTGATTGTAAATTTTGTTCCTATGTTAATTTCGCTTTCTACCTTAATGCTTCCTCTGTGTTCGGTAACTATTTTTTTTACGTAAGCCAGTCCTAAACCAAATCCTTTTACATTGTGCAGATTGCCGGTATGTACCCTGTAAAACTTCTCGAAAATTCGTTTTATGTTGTCCTTGTGGATACCAATGCCGTTATCTTCAATACTTATTTGAATATTGTCTTTGTCATTTTTGGTTTCTACAGTAAGTAACAACGGTTTGTCACTGTATTTTAAAGCATTGTCCATTAAGTTAAAAATAACGTTTGTAAAATGCACTTCGTCCACCAGAGCCAAATCATAATTTGCATTCAGGTTTGTAGTTATCATTCCACCACTATTTGTTACTTTTAATGAAAAATTTGTTGCTATTTCTTTAATTAACAAATTAATGTGCATTTCGTTCACTTTCAATATTGATTTCTC
>JBLIZK010000224.1:0-4600 GCA_048859825.1 Paludibacter sp. | reverse complement strand
TATAACTCACTCACACGTGTTAGTCCATGCGTAATAGTGCTTATTTGTGTAGCAAAATTACTCTCTACCTCGTTGATAGATATGTGTTTGCGCTGAATGTAATCATGAAAAAGTATGCTTAAAACGGCTGCTTTACCCAGCCCAACTTCGTTCAGTATGGAATCGATTACCGTGAGTTTTTCTTCGAGGGTAACTACCACCTGACTTTGACTTACTTTTTCGGCTTTCAGGCATTTTTCGAGCAGCAAGCGAAGTTCTTTTCGTTCGCGAAAAGTAAAAAGCGAAGGGTGGTGCAGCAATAATTTTTTGTAATATGCTGGTATGGATATTTCAGTTCGTGACATAAGCTACATCAGGTTTTTGCAAAGATAGAGATTTGAACGTACTGAAACAAGCTAATAATTAAAAAAAGCCTCTAATTATTAATTATCAAATGATATACCTGAAAGGTAGGGAAGATGTAAGTGCGTCGGGGATTTGGAGTCGGAATTTATGCAGATAGCTTACAACTATTGCGAAGTATAAACAATAAAGGAGGCGATGTGATGCGCCCCCTTTATTGTTTAATATTATTGTGTTTTAGAAGTATTTCACTTCTTTTCCCTCAATAGAGCTGAGCAAATTGTTGGCCAAGCGGCTGGCCCCTATGCGAAACATTTTGTTGTTGAGCCACTCGTTGCCCAAAATGTGTTTTACCAGAGTGTAGTGTTTTACTGCATCTTCGGTAGTTACGATGCCTCCGGCCGGTTTATAGCACACTTTTTGTCCGGTTTTTTCGTACCATTCTTTAATGGCCTGACACATTACATAGGTTGCTTCGAGTGTAGCTGCTACAGGCATTTTACCGGTGGATGTTTTGATGAAATCGGCGCCTGCGGCCATTGCCAGCAAGGACGCTTTTTTGACATTGGATGCATTTTTGAGTGCTCCACTTTCAATAATAACCTTTAAATGAGCACTACGGCAAGCATCTTTTAACTCACTTAGTTCCTCCATCACTTCATCGAAATGTCCTTCGAGAAATTTGCCTATGGATATAACCACATCGATTTCGGTGGCCCCTTCCATTACAGCCATGGAAGTTTCGGCAATTTTTACTTCGATAAATGTTTGCGACATGGGGAAGCCGGCAGCTACCGAAGCAATGCCAATAGGTAGTTGCAGGTTGTTTTTTACTGTACTTACCAATGCAGGCGAAACACAAATAGCTCCTACGTTAGGCAGATGTGGAAAAGTTTCGTTGAAATTATTCACTTTCTCCGTCATGCTGATAATTTCGGCAGTGGTATCAGTGCTGTTGAGCGATGTTAAGTCAATCAAACTCAGGCATTTTTTGTATACCTCGCTGTTATTGTTGGCAGCAAACTCTTTGCTGATAATTTTCTCAATATCTGCTTTTATTGCGTCATCGTTGAGTTCAATGTTGTATTGCTTAAATAATTCGTCGGTTTTAGCCATATTCTTATGAAGTTAGAAGTCAGAAATTTGAAGTTTAAAATTTAGTACAGGTATTGTTCTGCAGCGTATTTCAGTTTTTACGTCAGCTTTTGGTTTTCTTTATGCCTGGTATTGTCTCTTTGTGTTTTTTTCTCTATGTTTTCCCGGACAGCACGGGTCAAATCTACACCTGTTTGGTTAGCAAGGCATATAAGCACCCAAAGCACATCGGCCATTTCGTCGGGTAGGTTCTTGTTTAAGTCGGATTTTTTAAACGATTGGTCGCCATAAGTACGAGCCATGATGCGTGCAAGTTCACCTACCTCTTCGGTCAATATGGCCATGTTGGTAAGTTCGCTAAAATAGCGCACTCCATAGGTCTTAATCCAGTCGTCCACCATTTTTTGCGCATCGGCTATGCTCAATTCATCATTCATTCAGTCGGGCAATTATGGTTTCGTTGCCTTTGGTTTTTTCGCCTACCTGTACAAAAATTTCGGTATCGAGCGGAAAGAACAAATCAACTCTGGAGCCGAATTTAATAAATCCAAGGTGCTCATTCAGATGGCAACTTTTACCCGGACGCGCATATGTTACTATGCGGCGCGCCAAAGCGCCGGCAATCTGACGTAATAAAATTTGTGTGCCATTTTCTGATTCGAGCACAACCGTTGAACGTTCGTTCTCGTGGCTCGACTTTGGAAGGTAAGCAGCCATATGTCGTCCGCTATGATGTATTGATTTGATAACCTTTCCCTGAATAGGATACCAGTTGGCATGCACGCTGAAAACGGACATAAATATTGATACTTGTATGCGCTTGTCGCCAAAATGCTCAAGTTCGTCGGTGGGCTCTACTACTACAATTTTTCCATCGGCAGGGGCCACCACAAGCCCGTTGTCGTCAATTTTAACCCGACGGGTCGGATTGCGAAAGAAATAAGCAAAAAAGCACAGCACTGCAGCCGATACCGAAGTAGTGATACCCACCATTAATGTGGGGAATTTTAAGTAGATTATTAAATTTAGCACAAACAGGATAAATAGTAACCCGAATACAATCAGTCGTCCTTCCTTGTGTATTTTAATGTATTTCATTGTTTTAATGCTGTACTGTTGATATAATTGTATATTTAAACGCTAAATATTAACAAGCAAAGGTAAAGATTTTTTTTTACTGTTCCAAACTCCCGATCTCATCTTTCAGAATCCACCAAAAATCACTAAATTTGCCGCTTGTTTTCAACAAAGCCAATAAAACAAATACATTAAATATCCGACGAAATCAACTTCAGGTTCTTTTGTCTTCAAACTCGTCTCATTTATGAACTTATCTTTATTAAACGCTATCTCCCCTGTCGATGGACGTTATCGCACAAAATCAGCTGATTATGCAAATTATTTTTCGGAATATGCCCTGATTCGTTATCGTGTACAGGTGGAAGTGGAGTACTTCATTGCTTTGTGCGAAATACCTTTGCAACAGGTTTCGAAAGTGCCGGGCGATATTTATCCCAAATTACGCAAAATTTACCAGGATTTTAGCGAAGCGGATGCTCAGCGCATTAAAGACATTGAAAAGGTAACCAACCACGACGTAAAAGCGGTAGAATATTTTCTGAAAGAGAAATTCGACGTTTTGAAACTGGAAGATTTTAAGGAATTTATTCATTTTGGATTAACATCGCAGGATATTAATAATACATCGGTGCCACTATCGGTGAAAGAAGCCCTGATACAGGTGTATTATCCTGAAATGGATGCATTGATTCAGGAATTGCAACACATGGCCGATGAATGGCGCGATGTGTCAATGCTGGCCAAAACACACGGACAACCAGCATCGCCAACCCGCCTGGGAAAAGAGATAATGGTGTTTGTGTACCGATTGGAGCAACAATTGTCGCAACTTAAAAAAGTCCCTGTATCGGCCAAATTCGGAGGTGCTACCGGTAATTTCAATGCGCATAAAGTAACTTATCCGGCCATCGATTGGCGTAAATTCGGGAACGACTTCCTGTCAGAAAAACTGGGACTGGAGCGCGAACAATGGACAACCCAAATATCCAATTACGACAATCTGGCTGCACAGTTCGATGCATTAAAACGTATTAATACAATACTGATTGACTTTTGCCGCGATATATGGTCGTAT
Organism: Paludibacter sp.; assembly: GCA_048859825.1. GTDB lineage: Bacteria > Bacteroidota > Bacteroidia > Bacteroidales > Paludibacteraceae > Paludibacter. The sequence continues at coordinate 1,008 of JBLIZK010000224.1, read as the reverse complement.
GTATCGATGGAATATTTCAAACAAAAAATAAAAGCCGGCGAAGTGGGTTCATCGGCCATGCCTCACAAAGTGAACCCTATCGATTTTGAAAATGCCGAAGGCAATCTTGGCATGGCCAATGCAATTTTCGAGTATCTTTCGTCGAAATTACCTGTATCCCGTTTGCAACGCGACTTGACTGACAGTACAGTGCTTCGCAACGTAGGTGTGCCTTTTGCTCACTCACTAATTGCCACGCAGAGCATCCGTAAAGGGTTGAGTAAATTGCTCCTAAACGAACTGGCTATTTATCGCGATTTGGACAATACCTGGGCTGTTGTAGCCGAAGGTATTCAAACCATTTTACGCCGTGAAGGTTACCCACAGCCCTACGAAGCTTTGAAAGCGCTCACCCGCACCAACGAAGCTATCACTGAACGTTCGATAGCCGAGTTTATTGACACACTGGCTATTGACGATACGGTAAAACAGGAGCTGAAACGCATTAGTCCGCGCAATTATACCGGTATTTAACTTTTTAAACACATATGAAAGATTTTTGGATTTTACTAAAACGCTTTGTACCACCTTACAAAAAATACGTGGTACTCAGTGTTGTATTTAATTTTTTGGCAGCATTATCCAGCTTGTTTTCATTTGCTGCTATTATTCCCATACTACAGATATTATTTGGCCTGAAAAGCGTCACTCCATCGTATATTGAGTGGAGTTGGTCTGATGGTTTTGAGCATATAGGAGATGCGCTGAAAAACAATTTATACTTTACGGTTGAACAAATGGTACTGCAGGTTGGTCCCGAAACAGCCCTGTTGCTTTTGGGTGGTTTTCTGATAGTTACAACGGCAATCAAGGTAGGCACTCAGTACATGGGTTCGTATTTTATTATACCTATACGTACAGGAGTGGTGCGCGATTTGCGCAATAGTCTTTTTGCAAAAATTGTATCGCTACCAATTGGTTATTTCAGCGAAGAACGTAAGGGCGACATAATGTCGCGTATGTTGGGCG
>JBLIZK010000223.1:0-4205 GCA_048859825.1 Paludibacter sp. | reverse complement strand
GTTCAAATTTCTCCCACACAAAAAAATAATTTTCACCCGAAGCCGACACGTTATCAGCAAACCATTCAGACAATCCGGGAGCTGTACCAATACTATTCCACAAAACACTTACAGAAGCACTCTTACAAGGATATTCAATACTAAAACCTATTTTTGACATATAAATCAGGCTCTCAACATATAATCTATTCTGAAAACAGTCGAAAGGTAGTCAAAAATAGCGCTGATTCAAAATTTTTTTTCAACTATTAACTTATTTATTCAGGCTCGACTTTTCGAAACAAAGCGGCATTAACTGCCTGATATTTTTCAGGATATAAATTTCATCTGTTCCATAAAGTATCACTTCAATATCGTTATCAAAACGCATTTCGCTCTCAAGAAGCACCTGCCTGCATGCCCCGCAAGGAGTAATGGGCGAAGACAAAAACTGTTCGGCGGTATAGGCCGCTATGGCTATGGCTTTCACAGGTACGTTGGGGTATTGAGCATTGGCATAGAACATGGCCACCCGTTCAGCACACAAACCTGATGGGTATGCGGCATTTTCCTGATTACTACCGGCAAACACCTCACCATTGGCAAGCATCAGCGCGGCTCCTACATGAAAGCCCGAATAAGGTGCGTATGCCTTTAATACCTGCTCTTTTGCCTTGTTTACCAGTGTCTGATATTCGATGGTTAACTCACCTTCGGTTACTACATCTATTTTCGTTTCAATAATTCTGCTATACATATTCGTTCAAATTTACATTCATTATCTGATTATTGCTTTCGCAAATGTAATAAATTTGTTTTAACTTTGCCGCTCGTTTAAGTTTTATTCATTGCTCGTTGGCATACCCGACACTATTAACTTAAAATGACCACCAAACAACGCTACACACATATTATTAATTGGTTCATAGCCAATAAACCAATCGCAGAAACCGAGCTTAATCACTCCAATCCTTACGAATTGCTGATAGCTGTTATACTCTCGGCTCAATGCACTGACAAGCGTGTAAACATGATTACACCTGCACTTTTTGCCGATTTTCCTACACCGGAGGTTCTAGCTGCTACCACACCCGAAGTAATTTTCAGTTATATCCGTTCAATTTCGTACCCTAACAACAAAGCCAAACATCTGGTAGGCATGGCACAAAAGCTGGTGACCGACTTCAACGGGATAGTACCTGACGATGTAGAAATGTTGCAACAATTACCCGGAGTAGGACGTAAAACGGCCAATGTTATTGCTTCTGTTATCTATAATAAGCCGGCAATGGCAGTTGACACTCATGTATTCAGAGTTTCAGAACGGATAGGGTTAACCACAAAATCGAAAAGTCCGCTACAAACCGAAAAAGAACTGGTGAAACATATTCCGGATGAGTTAATTCCACGGGCGCATCACTGGCTGATATTACACGGGAGGTATGTCTGTACTGCGCGTAGTCCTAAATGTCACGAGTGTGGTATAGCGCAATGGTGCAGACATCACAGCAAACAACCATCTTATTAAAACACATTTAAAATATTGAACATGTTACATTTTCAACCCAAATTGCTTCACACCCTTAAAAACTACACACGGGAGCAATTTTATGCCGACCTGATGGCCGGTATCATTGTAGGCATAGTGGCGCTTCCACTGGCCATTGCATTTGGTATTGCATCGGGAGTTTCACCCGAAAAAGGTCTTTTCACGGCTATTATTGCCGGTTTTATTATTTCATTTCTGGGCGGTAGTAAAGTGCAAATCGGAGGACCAACCGGGGCATTTATCGTAATTGTTTATGGCGTTATACAGGAATTTGGCGTTACGGGACTTGCCATTGCCACACTTATTGCCGGGGTTATGCTCATTTTGATGGGAGTTTTTAAATTAGGAAGTATAATAAAATTTATCCCGTATCCGGTAGTAGTTGGTTTTACAAGTGGTATTGCTCTTACAATATTCACAACGCAAATAAAAGACCTTTTTGGTATGCAAACCGGTGCTCTTCCGGGCGATTTTGTGGGAAAATGGGTTGTATACAGCAGCCATTTCGACAGTATCAACCCCTGGGCTATAGGCATTGGCATTCTAACAATAATTATCATCTTTGCGACACCTAAAATCTCAAAAAAAATACCCGGATCGCTGATTGCCATCGTAGTAATGACAATAGCAGTTTACTTTTTACGTGAAAAACTGGGTATACAGGGTATCGAAACTATTGGCGACCGGTTTAAAATTGATCCATCACTGCCAGCCGCTGAAGCACCGGCTATAAATTTCGAAGCCATAGAGATGTTGCTGCCTACGGCATTTACCATTGCTATGCTGGGGGCAATAGAATCTCTTTTATCGGCCACTGTAGCCGATGGTGTAACCGGCGACAAACATGACTCGAACACCGAATTAATAGCACAGGGTGTAGCCAATGTAATTACTCCTTTTTTTGGTGGAATACCAGCTACAGGAGCCATTGCCCGTACAATGACAAATATCAACAACGGTGGACGTACACCGGTTGCCGGTATCATTCACGCAATCGTTTTACTGCTTATTCTGCTATTTTTGGGCGATTTAACCAAACACATCCCTATGGCTTGTCTTGCCGGAGTTTTGGTAGTGGTAGCCTACAATATGAGTGAATGGCGCACCTTCCGCAACTTGCTTAAAAACACAAAAGCAGATGTAGCGGTACTGATTACCACTTTTCTACTCACCGTAATATTCGACATTACCATTGCTATTGAGATAGGATTACTACTTGCTGTTGTCCTTTTTATTCGTCGTATATCCGAAACATCTACAGTGTCAGTATTTACTGACGAAATAAGCCGCGGGAATTATACCGAATATGGAAGTAATGAGGAAAAACTACAAGTGCCGGATGAAACAGAAATTTACGAAATCGAAGGACCTTTCTTTTTTGGCATAGCCAGTAAATTTGAGGAAACAATGAAAACCATAGGCGACAAACCCAAAATCCGCATAATACGTATGCGCAAAGTTCCGTTTATCGATTCAACGGGTTGTCACAACCTCGAAAGTTTTATAAAAATGTCGCAAAAGGACAAAACGCAGGTTTTGCTTTCGGGTGTAAATGAGCAGGTTTGGGCGGTATTAACAAAATGCGGTATAGAAGCCGAAATTGGCAAAGAGAATATCTGTTCAAATATCGATGAGGCCCTGGCGCGTGCCAACGCTATATTATCAAAAAAGTAATTAGACATTAGCAGCAAGCGACAGTTGTATTTCTACAACTGTCGCCCTCTAATCAACAAAATCTAACACTTACTTAAAAAATCTATCACTTAAAACACCTTAAAAACGCTATTCGACAATAATTTTTGATTTAACCAATTGACCATCGGCACACTGCAATTGATAAATATAAACGCCGGGATTCAAATACTGACCAAAAGAAGTAACCGGCGCATCCGAAAACTCAGCCGACATCACTTCGACACCCTGTAAATTCAACAATTTGGCTACCCCTGCTCTGCCTGTACGGTTTCGGACTATTAACTTTGAATCGCTGTAGGTTGCCATCAGGAATCTTTCCACCTGCTTGGCAGCAGTTGTTTGGTCTAACTGAGTCAACACCTTAAACCGCAACACCGATGAAGTATTTGTCATTGTAAAATAATACTCCGTTCCACTTTCAGTAATATCTATCACGCTATCGGTTTCCAAATCGAGCAAATATATTTTTTGATAATACATTGCCATGTTCTCATTACTCACTTTCAACAAATACTGCTTATCATTTGCACCTGCACGAGCTGATATTGACATATTATGAATATCGGGTACTGTATTGATCTGGTAATTTTTGCTATCAACTACCGACTGAATTCGAGCAGTACCGGCATCGCCGGCAAGTTTTAATCCGTCCCAGCCATTATCAAACCCATAAGTAGTACCGGGCTGACTGAAAATCCACATGACATCATGATCCATGGTTGCTCCGCGTAAATTAATACGCATCCATGCCAGATTATTTTTCTTCGGTGCACGCTGAACCGTTGTGTTCTTTAGCTTAACAGCATCGTAGTCAATAGATATTGACCCTTCCGCAGCCGTTTTTGTTCTTACCAAAAAGGCCTGCATAGAGGGTATTTCTCCGGGTATTGACGCTATCCCTGCTGTATTAATTGGTATAGCAGTATATTGTCCGGCAGTAGTTCCATAGAGTGAGGTCGAGTCTTTATTATACATTTCCCAA
>JBLIZK010000222.1:0-6907 GCA_048859825.1 Paludibacter sp. | reverse complement strand
AAGAAATGGCATGGATGAAAAGTATTGGTGTAAAAGGTATTAAAGTCGATTTCTTTGGTGGCGATAAGCAAGTTACTTTGAAACTTTACGAAGAAATTCTGGCCGATGCCAATGATTATGGCATCATGGTTATTTTTCATGGTTGTACCTTGCCACGCGGATGGGAACGTATGTATCCAAATTATGCATCAAGTGAGGCAGTTTTGGCAAGCGAAAACTTGCATTTCGGGCAAGGTAGCTGCGATAATGAAGCCTTTAACGCATGCATCCATCCCTTTCTCCGCAATACGGTGGGAAGCATGGACTTCGGGGGAAGTGCTTTGAATAAATTTTATAATAGCAACAACACTCCGAATAAGGGCAGTAAACGTATGACTTCGGATGTGTTTGCACTTGCTACTGCTGTACTTTTCCAAAGTGGAGTTCAGCATTTTGCTTTAGCTCCCAACAACCTTACTGATGCCCCAAAGTGGGCTATCGACTTTTTGAAAACGGTTCCAACTACATGGGATGAGGTGCGTTTTATCGATGGTTATCCTGGCAAATATGTTGTAATTGCTCGTCGTCATGGCCATACTTGGTATGTTGCTGCCATCAATGCACAAAAACAAACGCTAAAACTCTCCGTTAATTTGCCTATGTTGCTTCAAGGGTCGCAGGTAAATCTTTACACTGACGACGATGCGCTCAACGGAAAAGTAACTCCGTTGAAGATTAATAAAAAACAGCAAGTTGAGCTCACAATTCCGTGCAACGGTGGTGCTTTATTAGTGAATTAAATATAGTCAAGTAACTTTAAATTAGTTTATTTTGAAATCACACAATTTAAAAAAAATAATATCCGCATGCTTATTCTTTGTTGCGGTAGCTAATGCTCAAAATCCCATTATTCACAATCAATATACAGCCGATCCTACAGCCCGGGTTTTCAACGGTAAAGTATATCTTTTTCCATCACACGATATCAAAGCGCCTTTAGGGAAAAATCTCCGAAAAGATTGGTTTTGTATGGCCGATTATCATGTCTTTTCGTCCGAAAATCTGCGTGATTGGACTGATCATGGTACTATAGTGAGTCAGAACAATGTACCATGGGTAGATTCTACATCATTTAGCATGTGGGCACCCGACTGTGTGGAACGTAATGGAAAATTCTACTTCTATTTTCCGGCAAATACACAAAAAGTGGACGAGAATGGCCGAAAAGGTTTTGGTATTGGTGTAGCTATAGCAGATAAACCGGAAGGACCCTATCTGCCAATGCCCGAGCCTATTTCCAATGTGAAAGGTATTGACCCATGTGTACTGATCGACAAAGATGGACAAGCCTATTTGTACTGGTCGCAGGGACACATTTTTGTGGCAAAGTTGCATCAAAACATGACAGAATTGGTTTCCGACCCTGTTATAATAAGCGATTTACCCACTAAAGGATTAAAGGAGGGGCCCTTTGTTTTTGAACGAAACGGACTGTACTACCTAACGTTTCCACATGTTGAGAATAAAATCGAACGATTGGAATATGCCGTAAGTTCCAACCCCATGGGCCCTTATAAAATGATGGGAGTGATTATGGACGAAGCCCCAAACGGTTGCTGGACCAATCATCATTCTATTGTCGAATACAATAATCAATGGTATCTCTTTTATCATCAAAACGATTGGTCGCCTAAATTCGACAAAAATCGCTCTGTACGCATCGATAGCTTGTTTTTCAACCCCGATGGATCCATTCGCAAAGTAGTCCCTACGCTTCGTGGTGTAGGGGCGACAATCGCAACTGACAAAATTCAGATCGATAGATATAGCAACATAAGCGATACAGGTGTCAGTGTGGAATACTGTGACACTCTGAATTATTTTGCTGGTTGGAAAACCATTTTTAATAAAAAAAACTCTCAGGTTCAATATAATAATGTCGATTTTGGTGCTGGAAATCATAAATGGGTCGAAATTCAATACAAATCTGAGCAAGGTGCTACTCTAATTATCAGTGAAAATGGAAGAAATGTTGGAAACATTAAGGCCCCTGCATCTGCTAATTGGAAAACTTCCCGGTTTAAAATTTGGAGTACCCACGCTGGTACAACAAACATAACGGTAACAAATGCTTCAGACAACCCAATCGAAATTGATTGGATTAGTTTTAAATTTTAAATATAGATATACCTATGAAACAGAATTTTTATGCCCTGCTAATGCTGATTTTCAGCTTGTTTTTGAGCACATCCAATGCGCAGCAAATTGCTCGTGTGCGTGTCGTCGAAGATGGAGGTACCGGCCCTTACAAAGCCATTATGTATACCGATAGTACCTTTGCTACACACACCATCTTTCGTCCGAATGACTTGAACGCATTTGGAAAATCGCATAAACTTCCGGTTATCGCATGGGGCAATGGTGCTTGCGCCAATTCACCATGGGAACATATCAACTTTCTGTCAGAGATTGCATCGCACGGATTTTTGGTCATTGCCATTGGTCCCATGCCTCAGGAAGGTGAAAAGGGAGGCGGTCGCTCTAAATCGACACAACTGACCGATGCACTTGATTGGGCTATTGCTCAAAACAGTGATAAAAATAGTCCTTTTTACAATAAACTCGATATTTCGAAGCTGGCCATTAGTGGAATGTCATGCGGAGGGTTACAAACTCTCGAAACGGCTTCCGACCCACGCATCTCGACCATTGTTGTTTGCAATAGTGGCTCATTCATCAATCCGGGTACAGGTATGCCTGGCATGCCCGATGTAAAAAAAACCGATTTGCAAAAAATTCATACCCCCACTTTATACATTCTTGGAGGTGAATCGGATATTGCTTACACAAACGGAATGGACGATTACAGTAAAATCAATCACGTTCCCGTTTTTGTGGCCAATATGGAAGTCGGACACGGTGGAACATATGCACAGCCCCACGGTGGCGCATTTGCTATAGTAGCCACAGCTTGGTTTCAATGGCAGCTCAAAGGCGATGCTCAGGCTGCAAAAATGTTTACCGGAAATCCATGTGGGCTCTCAAAAAACTCTCTTTGGAAAACGAATAAGAAGAATATTCCCTAACTAATTACCTATTTCAACCTGCGGCCAACCCATTTTATCCCATTTCAGTCGGGAAATCCGGAGTTTGGCTTTGCCTTCGTCGTGAGCATCGTAACCATGATAAACAAGGTAATCGATGCCATCGATGTGCGCCACAGCATTGTGTCCTACACCATACCAGTTTTCGTCACCTTTCATAAGCAGCGTACCTCCTCCATATTCCATGTGAAAACCAGCCTTGTCAATATAAGGCCCAGTAATCGATTTGGAGCGACCAACAATCATTTTATAAGTACTTTTGATGCCTTTGCAACAGTAATCGACCGATGCAAAAAGATAATAATACTTTTTATGCTTAAAAATAAAAGGTGCTTCAATAGCATTGCCTCCGGCCTCCACCGGATTATCGTCTATCGAGGGTGGATTTGGCATACCCGGCTTCGTTTTTCGCGAAGCAATGGTTGGGATTTGTGTGATATCCATGTCAACCTTTTTGGCATCGGGCGTCAAGCGAACCATTTTCAAACCATCCCAAAAGGAGCCGAAGCTCAGATAGGGTACATTGTTTTTCTCAACTATCAGGTTTGGATCGATGGCGTTCCAGTTGGTTTTGTTCGGAATTGACTGTATAATTAAGCCATGGTCAATCCAGGCAAACTCCGGATCGGACGGATTCAACGTCTTGTTGGTGGCCAGGCCTATGCACGAAGTATTTTTGCCAAAGGCCGATATGGAATAATACAGATAATACTCACCGTTGAAATACGAAATATCGGGCGCCCATATATGCCCTTTAAAACCTTTTACGGAGTCCACTGCCCATTCGGGCGGCGTTGCAAATACGGGTTTTTCATTTTTCCAGGTTTTCATGTCGGTCGATGACAACACCGAAATACCCCAGCCTGTGCAAAAAATGTAATACGTACTATCCTGCTTTATCAAAACAGGGTCGTGCGCAAGTGGCATTTGCTGAGCCGACAAATGTAAGTGAACTGCGGCAAGCAGAAGTGCCAGCAAAACACCCGAAAAAAACCGGTTTATAATCATTAGAATTAGTGTGGAGAGAGGTTTGCTAACTACAGGCTGGGTAGACTTTCATCTGCCCAACCTGTAGTATAAAATTGAATTACATATACATTTTAAAGACTGATAATAAACATATTAACCGACTCGGGTTGTAGTTCGGTTTCGAAAGTTGTACCTGATACGTTTAGCTGATGAAGCACCGGAATCACAGCATTCGGATTTTTAATTGTATTCTCGGCATCTTTGATATCGGATTTAAGTAGTTTGTGAATACACTTTCGCTGTGCTGCTTTCAGTCCGTTGAAGTTATATTTCACCTTGGTTACTGCCGTTGAAGTATTCACTATCTTCAGAATTAATTCATTCTTCGTTTTATCCACTGCCGATGAAGCATAAATTCCATCCTGACCGGCTAATGGCAGCTTATCTGATACCGTTTTTAGCACATGCGTACCTACATGATGGCCATACATTTGCTGCACATAATAATTCACTGAGCGTACACTGCTGAAATTATCGAACCAAATAAGGTCGGGACGCCATTGCCAGCCATCCACGTGTGCAAATAGCGGAGCGTATGTACACATATGAACCACATCGGCATTGCGTTCAAAACCAGTCATAAACGCCGCTTCGCACAAAGCTGCCTCAAAACTGTTTTTACTGTTTTTAGGGTGACAGGCATATTCGCCGGCAAACACTTTAGGCCCTTTACGGTCGTAAGTATCGTAGCGTTTCGCATTGTTCAGGAACCATTGTGGATCCTTGTAATAATGCTCATCAACCAAATCTACTTTTAATCGTTTCATTTCTGCCCAGCCGTAGTCAAAATCTTTTCCATCAGGGCTTGGGCCAGACGAACCAATAATACGAATTTCAGGGTGTTTCTCGCGAATAGCCTTTACAAACGTAACCAAACGTTCAGGGTACATACTTCCCCATTGTTCGTTACCCACAGCTATCAGCTCAAGTCCGAACGACGCAGGATGACCCATGTCGGCTCTGAGTTTTCCCCATTTGGTGGTAACATCGCCGTTGGCAAACTCTATCAAATCCAGTGCATCCTGCACATACGGATTGAGGTCGCATGCCGGAGTGTGAGCATGCTCGCCTTTGTTTTGAAACTGACATGCCATACCACAATTTACTACCGGTAGCGGCTCAGCACCAATATCTTCGGATAATAAAAAGAATTCATAAAAACCCATGCCGTAGGATTGGTAATAATCCGGGAAAAAGCGGTGAGGAAAAGTATAATGCCAGCGATTTTCGTTCACTTTACGGTTTTCAACCGGACCTACCGAATTTTTCCATTGATAACGGGTTTCGAGGTCGGTACCTTCAACAATACAACCGCCCGGAAAACGAAATACTCCCGGCTTCAGGTCGTACAATGCCTGAGCAAGGTCGTTACGCAACCCGTTTTCGCGCCCTTTCCAGGTATCAACCGGAAATAATGAAACATGCTCCAGGTCCACACTTCCACCTGAATTCAGGAATATACGGAGTTTAGCCTGCGTATCCTTGCGGTCCGACTTAATAATTAGCTGGTATTTTTTCCAGTCGGTGCTTTCGATGGCCAGGTTTTTAGATACCAGAATAGCTCCCGAAGTATTTACCAAATCAACCCGGATACTCTCTTTTGCACTATTAGCACGTGCCCATACCGAAAAACGGTATTCAGCATTTTGCCTGATGGCATATCCAAAAAAACCTTCGTTGTCGAGTCCGGTACGTTTGTCGCCATGACCTGGATTATTCAATCGCACATAATTGGGATTATTGGTAAAAGGTCCATCCGTTTTCACTTCCACCTTACCAAAGGCTGTCCATCCAAGCAATGGCTGCGGAAAATCGAAGGAGCGGTTTTTAACCATTTCGGCATAGAGTCCGCCATCGGCACCATAATTTATATCTTCGAAAAAGATACCATACATGGTTTTTTGAATAGGTGAAACCGGTTTTTTGAAGTCAACATCTATCGTTTTAACCTGTGCTGTCAGCAATTGAGCACTACAGGCAGCCATCAACGCAAGTGAAGAGAGTGATTTAAATTTTCTCATGTGTATTTACTGTTATAAAAATAGTTCACAAATATAAGCTATTAACTGCTGAACAGGAGAGGATAATTTTTCCAAAAAGGTGTATAAAATTACTCTTTTAGCCGGCATCCTCATCCAGAAACGTACTGGGCTGTATACCAAAATGCTTTGTAAAGCAACGGGTAAAGTATTTAGGGTCGTTAAATCCTACTTTGTATGCTATTTCGGAGATGTTTAGCGAGTGAGTTTCGCGGTTTTTAATTATTACCTCGCGTGCAATGTTTAAACGATATATTCTTATAAACCGACTGGCTGAATGCCCAGCTAAATTTTTCAGTTTTTTATGTAGTAAACTGCGGCTTATCCCCATCATATCAATAAACTCAGCCACATCAAAAGCCGGATCAGTATAGTTTTCGCGGATAATTCTCAGTGCTTTGTCAATAAATTGCTTATCCGGCGATTCATCGTTGAATTTAAGAGCTTCAGCATCCATACTTTCGGCAAAATTCAATTGCTTGCGGTTGCGTTTATCGCTCAGGTTCTGAATAATTGCTTTTAGTAAATCCTCGTCAAAAGGTTTCACCATAAAGGCATCGGCACCTGTAGTAAAACTTTCAATTTGTGTATCGGTGCCCGACTTGGCTGTGAGAAGTATTACCGGGATATGGGAAGTACTGAAGTTGTTTTTAACTTCGCGACAAAAGGCAATACCGTCCATCACAGGCATCATTATATCGCTGATTATCAGGTCAGGCTGATAGCGTTTGGTCATTTCGAGACCTTCAGACCCAT